>CAXHFH010000026.1:0-22839 GCA_964015995.1 uncultured Alphaproteobacteria bacterium | reverse complement strand
TTCCACTTGTCTTTCATCGCTTTTCTGACCGCTTCAGCTTCTTCTTTGGTGATTTCACCATTGCCGTCTGCATCCATTTTCGCAAACCGCTTCTCTGCAGATGCCATAAATTCATCTTTTGAAATAACGCCGTCACTATTCGTGTCATGTTTTTCGAACATCTTTTCACCGTGGTGCTTTCCACCTTTGTGCTCGCCGGCCTGTGCAACAGGAACCGCCACAACCAAAGCCAAAGCCGATAACATCAATATTTTTTTCATTCTTAATTCCTTCTCGTTAAGTAATGTTGATACCCATCATACGAGAGCCATTAACAGACCCTTCGAAAATATTGTCAAAACAGCATCAATACCTTATGGTTGTCGAAATTTTATACATTCACGCACGATAACACAAAGCAAAGCGAGGCATAACCATGGACCTTCTCAAACTTCTTAATGCAACAGGACAACAAGATCAATTAGTGAAGGTTATTGCCGGACAATTCGGCCTGGACCCAAATCAAGCAGGTAGCGCGATCAGCGGTATTATGGGCGCCCTTTCCGGCGGTGTTCAAAATCAAGTGAAACAGGGCAACATTCAAAACATCATGGATGTCGCACAAAACAATCAGGTACAGCAATATGTCGAACAGCCCGAGCAGGTCACCAATGCTCAATCCCAAGGTAATGATATCCTAGGCCTACTCTTGGGTAGCAAGGATGCAAGCAGGCAGGTGGCCTCAAACGTGTCACAGCAATCAGGCGTCAGCGCGGACATTATCAAACAAATCCTTCCTATGGTTGCGGCAATGGCGATGGGGTCTATGGGGAAGGCCGGCCAACAAAGTGGCGGATCATCAGACGCCTTAAGCGGCATGTTAGGATCTCTGCTTGATCAAGACGGCGATGGTAGTTTTGTCGACGATGTTTTTGGAATGCTTGGCAAGAAATAACGCCTTCAATCAATCCTTAAGGTCGATTACGACGCGATGTTTTGACGAAATATTCGGCCTTAAGATTAACGTATCAAGAATTTTTGTTTTCTTCTTCAAACGTATTTCCAACAGCACACTTCCGTCTTTTTGTTTGCGCGCAACGTACGTCCCAAGCAACTTACTGAGTGCAAAGCTGTTTTGAGGGCTTAAATTCCAGTTCGTATCGTATAGCTTAATTCGCAGCGTATTACGCACATGATCCAAGGCAACTTTGTACTTGGTTGTTTTCGTAACCTCGATGACAAGACGTGTTTTCCCCGGATGCTTACCACTACGCATTCTGATCGCTGAAGAACTTCCGGCGCTCCCCTGATTATCCGACACCCCTCGCACACTATTCTGAGCTTTTAGCCGAACCGCTGAGGCCGACATAATAGGTTTTCGTTTTGGAATAACAATCCCGTCAGTGATAACCGTCGGCTGCGTTTTTACCTTCACAGGAACATCACGAATAACAGCTTTCCTTTTTAACTTACGTACAGGCGTCGCAGGCGGTGTGACATACCCATTTATAAGACGATCTTCTGAGGATTGAGGTCGCGCGGATGCCAAAGAAACCTTTGCTGTCTCAGAGGCAGGCTTTCTTTTTGGCACAACAAACCCCTGACTACTGGCATCATCCGCACCGTAAAGCTGTTTTATTTTGCTCAATAAATCCCCTTCTGCCACCGTGTGGCTTGGCTTGGCAATAGAACTTTCCGCAACTTCATAGTTCTCCAACCCGCCATCACTATCAGGCTCAAGTCGTAAAACACGCATCTTGCCATCCTCTCCGCTTTTAGCGTCAGGCTTGAAATGTGCGCTCAATTCTTTGTTTGTTTTTCTTCTTTTGGTATTCACTTGTTTACGCGCAGCCAAGTGCGCTTGCATAGGATCAAAAGCTTCGCTTTTCTCAACTAAGTTCCAATTCCCTTTTTCATCAAGAAGGGTTTCTGTTTTTATTCTTTTAACGGGTATAAAGACGTCATCATCCAATGAATCACCGCTCTGTTGACCACCGATTTTGCTTAAAGGGAATTCAGGAAGCGTTATATCGTCCATGCATGCGGTCAGACAAAAAGACATGAACAAACATGCGTAAATATTAATAGCTTTCCTGCATAAACAGGAATACAAGCCAGCATTCATTGCATTTAGTACTCTCATAGCGCGCGATCTTTGTGATGAATATTACTTTAGGGGTCGGTGTAATTCAGGTCAATCTACGTGACAACCTTCTTATCCCTTATCCACACAGCCAACAATCGCCGGCTCAGTAGAGGGCAAAGCCTCCCTTGATGGCATAATGAACATCGGAAAACACTTGCGAATAATCCTCACATAGCGCTCCGGCTTGCGGGACAAACCAATATGCACAAATAACAAGAAAATCCATGCAACCGTTAGAATAATGTTAGGAACCCCCACAGCGACGCCCAAATAACCGATGCCCCCCATAAGGGCAATAAGACCAATGATCAAGACACAGGCATAACGCACAGGTATACCTGCATCAATGAAATGGTGATGGAAATGCCCACGATCAGGCATAAATGGGTCGTTCCCCTCACGTACGCGGCGATAAAATTGTGCACATGTATCAAAAATAGGAAATCCGATAATCCACGCCACAGCGATTGGCTCCAACGGGCTGCTCGGCCCCCTTGCCAAAAGCACTGCAAACCACGCGATTGTCAGACCAAGCGACATACTACCTGCATCTCCCAAAAACAGGCTTGCCTTGCGCCGCCACGGGTTACGCATATTAAACACCAGAAACCCACCAATACAGGCAATCAGTAATAAAAGGACATGCGCAAATGCATACTGCCCCGCAACAATGGCAGCGAGCATAAACCACATAAAAATCACTGAAGACGCACCTCCAACAAGACCGTCCATGCCGTCCATTAAATTCATGGCATTAATGAGCAATACAATCGCCACAATCGTAAACGGGTAGGACATAAAGCCCGTCCAGATCACGCCATATCCAAACAAATCACCAAGATAAGCGGCTTGTACGTTCCCCCAGAAAGCAATAAGAACCGCCGCGATGATATGAATTATCATTTTTATTTTTGCCGGAATATGAAACTGATCATCCATTGCACCGGACACTAATAATAAAATTAATCCGGAATAAAGTGCCCAATAACGATTCAGATCGATACTATCAAAGACAAGCCCAAGCACCATAAATACACTGAAGATTATAATACCGCCTATGGGGGGGATTTCTTTTTCATGTTGCTTGCGCCCGCCCGGCTTATCAACAATCCCGGACAACCGCGCAACTTTCCTGAAAGGCATGATAAGCAGCATAACCAGAACAAAGGCGATGGCGGGGGGAATGAAAACAGATGGCGCAAACTGCTCGAGCATTATAATTACGACTTAATGTGGATTTTCCTAACGATACAACCCTAACATAGATAAGATAAAACGCCAGAGGGGTTAGACAAAAAAGCCCCCCTTATCGCTACTCGCTTTCAAAATCAGACTGCAGAGCCTTCGCCGCAATCACGCCATCCGCCATAGCAGTCACCATGCACGGATGAACACGCTGCGCACACTCACCGATGGCAAATATATTTTCATCTGACGTTCTGTAATGTACATCAACGTCAATGAAACCACGTTGATCTAGGCTTAGCGGGATAGAATCCGGCAACGGGTTCACGGGACGCCAACCATACATCACACATAATTTATCATATGACTTACCGTTAACCGTGGCGTTTTGATCATCCACCTCATAGGCGCCAACATGTAGATTTTCATCAGGAATTTTTTCGTGGATTTGTTTTCGCGCGCGCAGTGTACGTGCATAAACATCAACAGATTTTGCACCCTTCTCAATAACAAAGCCGTACGCCTCTGCTGCGCTATCACCGCCCCCTAAAATCGCAACATTCAAATTTTTAAAATCTTGATCTTCTATGACTTGCCCCGACCCAATAACAACTTTATCAGATGGCGTTAACCCACCATCCTTGTGATAAACACCTGTTGCGATTACCAATTTCGGGGCTGTCATTTGGTATGCCCCAAAGGCATCTTTAAAGACGGCGTGAAAATTATTATCTTTGCGTTCAATTTTTACATCAGTAACACCAAGGACATGTGCGACACCATGCCGATTAATATTAACTTGCATTGCTTCGGCGAGTTCTGCACCTACGTGACCAGGCACGCAAACAGTCCAGTGATTTTCATGCGGGTTTAACAACTGCAGCCCGCCCAACTTATCGGCCTTTTCCAAGATAACCGGGTTATAACCAAGCATCTTTAACCACAATCCGCATTGCGCGCCTGCAGGCCCACCACCAATAATAATAACATCGAAAATTTGTGCATCCGTATAGGTCATGCGAATTAAACTAACGTAAGATCATACGAAATAAAAGATGCAAGAAACCGCGCCTTCAATCACAAAAGCGCGGACAGTTATGAAATTAGATTGATTATGCTGACTATATGAATGTCTGTATTGTTGTAAACATCGCGTTGATGTCTCCGCCAACCAAACCTATCGTTACAACAATAGCCAATGCTATCCCCGCAGCTAT
Source organism: uncultured Alphaproteobacteria bacterium (assembly GCA_964015995.1). GTDB lineage: Bacteria > Pseudomonadota > Alphaproteobacteria > Micavibrionales > Micavibrionaceae > UBA1672. Next base: position 18,312 of record CAXHFH010000026.1, on the reverse strand, counting down.
CATCCCATACTCAATGGCCGTCGCACCACTTTCATCGCATAGATAGTTTTTCAACAATTTTGTCATTATGCTTTCCTCGTCTATCGAACCTTAATTATGCGCAACAAAGCATAACATTCCCTAAAGATTAGGTTGCATTTGATCTATCAAAGCGATCAGGAGAGAGCGCAGACAAAACATCACCCCCCATACCACATTGTAAATTAATAACATTATTGGTTAAAATTTTAGCTGATAATAAGCTGCTCAAAATCCCATGAGACCCATGCGCGGCGGAAATATAAGTATTTTCATCCAACTGCCCCACCACCGGAAAATGATCAGATGCCGTAGTGCGAACGGATGCACGCGCCGCTTTTATAAAATACACTCCCTTGAGGGCAGGCACATTCTCAGACAATTTATCCAGATTGGCTTGATCATCCTCGGGCAATAAATCACTGTGATCCAACCATCGCTGAAACGTCGCCCCCAAACAATGAGCGCCCCCCTTTGATGGCGCGATATATCCGCCATAGCCTATCGTGGTTTTGAGATCCCTCGAGGTCTCTGTCTCCCCAATACAGGTTATCTGACCGCGTACGGCTTTCAGGGGGATATGTGCGGCCTGATCGAAAGCCAAACAGCCCATACCGCAAGCCAGAACAGTAACTCCATCCAGATCGGATAGATCAGACACGGGTGTATTTAGCCAAATTTTTACGCCCTCAACGTAACGATGACAGAGCTTTTTCGGGGATATAAAACCTGAATTAGCCAAAAAAAGGCAGTCTTTTGCTATCGGTACACCAGACACCTCAGAAGCCTCTAACGCACTGATAATACGCATTTCTTTTTCATCCCACCCCCAACTCTCTACGGTTTTGGGGAAACGCCGTGCCTTTTTATCATCATTAATCAAGTGCAGCGCGCCGCACGGGTTCCAATCAATGTCATCTCCGAATATCCAGAACAGCTTAAGCGCCTCGAAAAAGGCCTTGGAATAAAACTGCCCCACCGCATCGAACTGCGCAGTGAAACGTGGATTATAAAGCCCGACATCATTCCCTGAAGCCCCGCTGGCTATGGTATCTGACGCTTCATAGATCACAGGCTCAGCCCCTGCTTGCTTGAGGGTAAAGGCCAGCGCGCAGCCTGCTAAACCACCACCGATAATATTTACCCGCATGGCTCACCCCCACTATATTCCCCAACACACATTTCGCGTTTTCGGCCAAAGCCCGGTACTTTTCGAACCTCAAAACCAACCGCCTCAAGGCCGCGTCGCACGAACCCCGCGGCCGTAAAAGTCGAAAATCGGGCCTTTTTTGCAGATAATCGGGCCATATTTTCAAACACTGTTTCGCTCCACATATCAGGGTTACTGGAGGGCTTAAAACCGTCTAAAAACCAGCAATCCACCCCTTTCGGCACATCTAAATCCGGCATTTGGTCATTTATATCACCAAAAAGCAAAGCCAGCGACACGCTACCTATGTCCAATTTGCATTTTTTGCTATTTAAATCAGATGGATAATTGGACAAAAACAAGATTAACTCATCTTCTATCTCTTTCCAGTGCGATAAATGCGCCGCGATATAATCCCGCGACAGTGGAAATTTCTCAAACGATATGAAATTCAGTTTTTTTGGACGCTGACCTACGGGAGCATCATTCCACAATTTCAGGACAGCCAAAAAGTTTAATCCTGTGCCGAATCCGGTTTCACAAATTGTAAAATCTTGCTGCCCATTCCAAATATCCGGCAAGCCATTCCCATCTAAAAACACGTGCCGCGTTTCTGCCAAGCCATCTTGTACAGAGAAATAAACATCGTCAAACTGCGTTGATCTTGGCACATCGTTCATTTTATCATTATATATAGATATCATTTTTAAAAGTATAGTTAGCTAAAGGTTTATCATGAGCGACAATCCCCTACTCCAGACATCAACATTGCCCAACCAAGCCCCACCGTTTGATAAGATTAAAATCGAACATTTCCTTCCGGCTGTGGAAGAAGGGATTGAACAGGCGCGTGCGAACGTAGATGAGATTAAGTCAAATGCGATCCCACCGACATTTGAGAATACTGTTGTCGCCTTGGAGCAAGCTTCTGAGAATTTAGGACAGGCGGCGAGCGTCTTTTACAATCAACTGGCCGCTACTGGCGGAGATGAGTTACATGCGCTAGCGGCGCAAATCGGCCCGATCAATGCAGACTTTTCCAACGATGTGATGTTGGATGAAATGCTCTTCGCGCGTGTAAAAACAGTTTACGATGCGCGTGATACGCTCGACCTGAACACGGAAGATTACACCTTGCTTGACGATACTTATCGCGGCTTTGTGCGCGCGGGCGCATTATTGGACAAGGACAAAAAAGACCGCCTGCGTGAAATTTCGCAAGAGCTGTCTATGCTTAATCCTGCCTTCATGCAAAATTCAATTAAATCGGCGGAAAGCTTCGAGATGGTCATAGAAGATGAAGCCGACCTTGCCGGATTACCCGACAGTGCAAAGGAATCATCCGCCCATGCCGCCGCAGAAAAAGCCAAAGACAATAAAGATTATGAAGGCAAATGGTTGTTCACACTCGACTACCCCAGTTTCGGCCCGTTCTTGCAGTATGCCGATAACCGAGAACTACGTGAGAAAATCTGGCGCGCATTTTCATCTCGCGCATGGAACGATGAATATGATAATTCCGAGAACATCAAAAAGATCATTTCCTTGCGTAAGGAACGCGCCAATTTATTAGGGCATGACACACACGCCGATTACGTTCTGGAAGAGCGTATGGCAAAATCACCAAAGACCGTGATGGATTTCCTCGCCAAACTGAAGGCGGCATACAAACCCGCCGCGCAGGAAGATTTAAAACAACTGACTGCATTTGCCAAAGACGAACATGGCGTTGACGATTTGAAGCCATGGGATATCGGATATTACGCGGAGAAGCTGAAACAAAAGCTCTTTGATTTCACGAGCGAAGATTTCCGCCCCTATTACCAACTGGATAAAGTTTTGGACGGATGTTTCAACCATTTCAGTAAATTATTCGGCCTGAAATTCGTGAGCAGCGACAAATACCCGACATGGCATGAGGATGTGAAGGTGTTTGACGTTTACAACAAAGATGACGATAGTTTCGTCGGCACACTATACGGGGATTTCCACCCGCGCAGTGGTAAAAACCAAGGCGCGTGGAAAACCAGTTACCGCGATCAGGGGATTTTCCGCGGAAAAATCGAACGCCCCGTTGTCGCGATTGTCTGTAATTTCACCAAACCAACGAAGGAACGTCCATCTCTGCTGACGCATGGCGAGGTTACCACCCTCTATCATGAAATGGGGCATGCGGTGCATGCGCTCTTGTCTGATGTGACATACCGATCACATGCAGGCACGTCCGTTTTGTGGGACTTTGTGGAACTGCCATCGCAGTTGCAGGAAAATTGGTGCTACGAGAAAGAAATGCTCGACACCTTCGCCGAGCATTATGAAACGGGCGAAAAAATCCCCGAAGAATTGGTGAACAAACTCCGCAGCTCCATGCACTTCATGGTTGGTTGGGGCGGATTGCGTCAGGTCGGTTTGGCCACACTCGATATGGCGTGGCACACATGTGATCCCGAAAGCGTCGATGACGTTGCCGCATTCGAAGACGAAGCGACCAAAGACACATCCCTGTTCCCACGATTAGCGGGGCCAAGCTCCACCGCGTTCGGGCATATTTTCGCGGGCGGCTATAGCGCAGGCTATTACAGTTATAAATGGGCGGAAGTTTTAGACGCCGACACGTTTGAGCTATTCCTTGAAAAAGGTCTGTATGATCAAACCGTCGCACAAAGCTATAAGGATAATATCCTGTCCCGCGGCGGTAGTGAAAAGCCGGATGTCTTGTATAAACGGTTCCGCGGACGCGACGCCGATCCTGATGCCCTGCTCCGCCGTGAAGGATTGCTGAAGGATAAAAAGGCGGCGTAAATGACCGACGGCCCTAAACAAAAACCGCAAAAAGCTGCACCTGCTACAGGCAAAAAAGACAAGGCGCAAAAACCGAAGGTCAAGCGCGTGCGCAAGCTGGGTGTGCTGTCAATTTTGTTTTTGGTTCTCCTGACGATTCTTACCGTTACACTCACGCCTATTTACTCAATCGCCTTATATTTTATCCCCGAGCAATATAAGCAGCTGATGTTAAAGGGCATTCATCAAACGATTATCCTCGATGAAAGCGGTACAAAAAAATCAGAGCCGTTCAAATATGTCCCAACCGAACCTTTACAAGTCTTAGGATATAAATCGGGCGTGTGTTTTTCTTTCTTCACTGGTGACACATCCCCGATCAATAAAAAGGCATTAAAAAAGGCCGCATTAGAGCAGCCAATCGCAGATATTATTGTTGTTGGAAACAATAGATACGAATACAGCATGAAAACAACCACGGTTGAGGACGTAACGAATTCGAATGGCAGAGATATATCAAATATATGTCAGGTATTTGGTAAAGATTACCCTGTTGTCCCTAAAATCGTAGATAAAATCTATATTCGTCCCCTGGAGCCATTTACCCCCATTAAAGTAATGTGGGCAACGACGCGAGATATTCGCCAGAATTAAAACAGCTCCATCAGCATGCATCGTGCGGAACCGCCGCCATACTTTTCAAGCGTGGACAGGTCAGGACATACTAATGTTTCGTAATGACCGCTTATGATGTCTCGTTGTGCATCGCTCAAGGCATTTTGTGCGGCCTTCGACATCGTCAGGATACGTTGATCAAACCGCCCGACAACCTCAAGGGCGTTACAACAATTCGCCTGTAATTGTTCCATCGTAAAATCAACGACCTGATGTGTTTCAGATAGCCTGCCCACAACTTGATCGCGCAGAGCCTCATCAGTGATACAGGCCGAGCATATACCCGCCATTTCGCTGCCGATATACATTAGGAAATCCGTGTGATAAACGGGAATGCCTGCATGACTTTCGGTTTCGAACATGATCGTGTCATAGCCCATAAAATCCGCCCATTTCTTTACCAATTCGGGCGCAGTGCGTTTAGACAGTCCCGCATAGGCACGTTTATTCACATGATCGGCGACAATGCTCGCCGTACTTTCAAGGGATAGCCCCTGCTCCTCAAACCCACTCCAATCTTCTACCTTGGAATATAAACGCTTCAGGCGATCCATAATGCGCGGGCGGCGTTCAAAACTACGGTTCTCGGCGAGCATGGGATAAATAATCAATTGCCCGTTATCATAAGTCGACGCCCAGTTGGGAAACACCATATCCGGGCATTCCTCATGTCCGATCACGGTGGTCACCATAACCCCACGCTCCACGAGCATATCGCGATAAGCTTGAAATTCGACCTTGGCTTTATTCAAAATATCTTCCGGCGCTTCTTGATGCTCTCCGGTTTGATAAGCATTGGTTTCCAACGTTTGTGGATTGGCATAAAAAACGGCCGGCTCGACCATCAAAAGATGATTGGTGGATTGTTTCATATATGTCCCTGTTATGATTGCCCAGACCAGAATAGCCTAAGCCAATATCATTAAAAATATCACAACAAATAAAAATGGGCTCACTAATTTTTAAAATTAATGAGCCCTGCCCCAATTACTGCGTTTTTAGAGTCTCTTGTGTCTTAGGGCAAATGCCTGAATTTTTTCTTATCAATTAAATTAATAGCCTTTTTAGTCATCGGCGCATCAAAGCCGGCACGACGAAGTTTATCCAAACGATTTTTCAGATAAGACGCCCCGATGGAATAGCTATCCTCATCAGAGGCATAAATATTCATAGGATCTTTATAGAAAACCACACGAAAGCCAGATGGATCTTCATCCTGCTCACAGGATTCCAATACAACGTCGTCAATATCCTCTTCCCAATTCGCCAAAGCCACAGAAGATCGCATAAAGCGCTCCGACGGATAATTATGTGACTGCATCACACTACCTCCCACGAAATATATTTGTCTAAGTGGAAATATTGTATCAGAAATCAACCAAAACGAGAAGTATTAAGCGATTGATATTATTAGGAAAAACTTAAATACAGCACCAAAATACACATATATTTACATATCATGCATCAGACATGCATTTATAAGCGCGTGGCGTGATTAATATTTTTTTGGAAATCTTGATAGGATTCAGCAATACAAGCGCGCAAATACGTCAAATAACCATCTTTCGATTCGTTTAACCGCGATGGTGACCACCCTAATTCGCGCAGTCGCGTATTATCCAAAAGCTTGCGCGGCGTGCCATCCGGCTTACTATCATCGAAGATAATGCGGCCATTAAAACCGACAATGTCACAGACAATTTTTGCCAATTCCTGAATCGAAACTTCCTGTCCCGCGCCGATATTAATGTGCGGAGTATCACTATAATTCTGTAGTAAAAACACAAGCCCATCAGCCAGATCATCGACATAGAGAAACTCGCGCAAAGGTGCACCCGTCCCCCAGAGTGTTAATTCTTGCGCGCCTTCTGTTTTTGCCTGATGCGCCTTCATAATCATCGCGGGGATAACATGAGAATTATGTTCATCATACGTATCGCCAACGCCGAACAAGTTGCAGGGCATTGCCGAAATGAAATCGCAACCATGTTGCGCGCGGTAATATTGCGCCATTTTTAACCCACCGATTTTCGCGAGTGCATAGGCCTCGTTCGTTGGCTCTAGCGCGCTAGACAGCATCATATCTTCGGTGATTGGCTGCTTGAGTTCGCGCGGATAAATGCAAGACGAGCCAAGAAATAAGAGCTTCTCCACCCCCGCCGCATAAGCACTGTGGATGATATTCGCCGCAATCATCATATTGTCATAGAAAAAATCCGCAGGGTTTTCTGCATTCGCCAAAATACCCCCAACACGTGCAGCCGCGATAATGATCACATCAGGTTTATGAATCTGCATCCAATCATCAACCATTTTTTGATTTCGGCAATCCAGCGCAGCGCGTTCGGTTTTCAAAACCGCGCACTCTTCACGTTCCAAACGTCTGCATAACGCCTGCCCGACCATTCCATTATGGCCAGCCACCCATATCTTTTTGTTGTTTAAGGAAAACACGTCTTCTATGCCGTTTGCGACCAAGAGCCGATATTCTGCGCCGATTGTACATACAGAACTTCGCGATCTGTGTTGATCATTTCACTGATCAGATCATCAAAATAGATATCCGGTTTCCAACCCAAAACCTCTTGTGCTTTGGTGGCATCACCGAGGAGATAATTAACCTCTTTCGGACGGAACAGCGCAGGGTCAACTTTCACTAAAACTTTGCCTGTCTTTTTATCAACGCCAACCTCGTCAATGCCCTCGCCCTGCCATGCAATGGTTTTACCAATATGCCCAAAAGCGCGGGTAGCAAATTCACGCACTGTTTTGGCCTCTCCCGTGGCAAGTATGTAATCGTCAGGCGTGTCTTGTTGCATCATGCGCCACATACCATCAATGTAATCGCGAGCATGCCCCCAATCGCGTACAGAATCCAGATTACCAAGCGTTAATGGCTCCTTGCGCCCTGCTTCAATCTCCACGACGGCCTTCGTAATTTTTCGCGTGACGAAATCCTCACCGCGTGATGGGCTTTCGTGGTTAAACAAAATACCATTGGACACATGCATACCGTATGAATCGCGATAGGTCCTCGCCAGCCAATACGCCGCAAGCTTTGCGATGCCGTACGGGCTGCATGGGTGCATGGGGGTGTCTTCATTTTGCGGCGCCGGGCTGCTGCCGAACATTTCCGATGATGATGCCTGATAAACTCTTGTCTTTTGTTCCATATCTAGCAAACGAACAGCTTCTAAAACCGCGAGCGTGCCTTTGGTATTGATATCCAGTGTGGACGCAGGCGTGTCGAAACTAACCGCCACTTGAGACAACGCGGCCAGATTATAAATTTCATCAGGCTTAACTTGTTTAATAAGAGCCGTAACATATTGCGGATCGGTTAGATCACCCTTATGCAGTGTGATCTTGTCATCCATCAAGCCAAGCGCATCAAGGCGACCAAACCCATCGGCAGGGTCAGCATAACTATCCCAACGCATCAGGCCATGAACGACATATCCCTTGGCGAGCAAATATTCCGCCAAGTAAGATCCATCCTGTCCTGCTACCCCTGTAATTAATGCTGTTTTCTTGTTGGCCATCTCTCGCCTCTCATCACACTGTTGATAAGTGTGCCTGATTTTATGCAAAACGAAAAGAGCTTTTTTATATGTATTTAAATCACTTATGACGGATTATTGAATTTAAACTTATTCTGCAGCGTGTAAATGTGCCGCTTTATCCTCAGAAATACCCACAGAGCTCTTTTGCTCTTGGGTGATCTCTTCACGTCTTTTTGTGCTCAAAAACGGCCACATAATTTGCTGTGAGAATTTGGCGGGCATATGCTCGGAAATACCTATATTTGTTGGTGGGCGGCGATCTTCATGAAAGAAGGTGCGAAAGATATGATCCCAAATCATAATGTTCTCACCATAATTGGTGTTGCCCTCTCGTAGGATTTTACTGTGGTGCCAACGATGAATTTCCGGCGTATTAAATACCCATGACAAAATGCCAAACCGCATCTCCACGTTGCAATGGGTGAGCATACCGATAAAGGCCGTCACCGCGCCGAGCCACATGACAATTTCCATGGATGCGCCAAGCGCGAGCAGCGGCAATATGCCAAGCACAATACTGTAGAGGCTATCCATGAAATGGAACCGCCCTGTGTTCACAATCCAGAGTTTTTTGACGCTGTGATGAACCGCGTGAAACCGCCAGAGGAAAGAAAATTCATGCGCCGTGCGGTGTGCCCAATAGAGCATAAATTCAGACACAACCACAGCCAAAGTCACTTGCGCGGCGATTGACCAGTCTGATGGCCATATCTGCACGCCGAGCAATCCAGACTCTCCGCCCGTCAGCATGTTCGCACCGATATAGGTATTCACCGCCAGTAAAACCTGCGATGTGCCCTTACTGGTTAATGTGTGTGCAATATTCGCCCATGTTTGCCCGTCCGGTTTATGCCAGTCACGCTCATGCGGCATCCAACGCTCCAGCCAGAGCAAACTTATAATCAAAAACAGATAAGACAGGTTGAAACACAAATACGGCATATAGGCCGGATCTTTGATTGAAAATCCATACGCTGTAACACCCATACAAGAGGCAAATAAAAACGGCCAAAGCACCCACGATAGCGCATATTGCAGCCCCGTACTCTCGCCCGTTCCCGTGTTGGCTTTACTGCGTGAAATCATAAATCTTCCATCTGCATACTGGGATCAGGAAAATTTGTTTTACTTCTGGGCGGTAATAAATCTTCAAGATTTGGTATATTATCCGGCGGCAACGTTGCAGGATCAACCCCGTTGAGCAAATAAGACACATCCTTTAATTTACGCATCACATCTATACGCTTCATCATGAAGTCCAGGCTTTTGCATCCCTCGTCTGCCCCTTCAATTACCTTTTGCGCTGTTGCTACATTCTGCTGCTTGATGGCGATCAGACTGCTCTTTTGCGTATCCGTAATCCCCCTCTTATTCTCAAACTTCTGGATGAAGTCATCCGCGAGGGTGCTGCTTTTATCACAATGCGCATTATAAACATCGGCCTGCGCTGAATGCTCTATCGCTTGTTTCATCAATTCAAACTCATCGGCACCGGGCTTTGCCTCCACCGAGAACGGCAAAAACAGAGTAAACAGACATAACAAAGTACATATTTTTTTCATGATCTCATAATATCCAGTTCCAACAGATTTGAAAAGCACGAGATATGTTTTCTAACCCTGTGCGGCACGTTTCAGGCGATCATTAATCGCAACACCCACGCCCTTATCGGGGATACTCATCACGGCGATAGCTTTATGATCCGGTTTGTCCAGATCACGCATCATGGCAAATAAATTCGCCGCGGCCTCATATAGATCACCATCTTTACTGAGGTGTCGCACCTGATCATCAGGTAAATCACTGGCCGACCCTGCGCCTTTCACGCCCATAAACTTGATTGATCCAAACGACAGAAGCGCTTCGCCTTCCTCCAGATCAACCGCGTTCAAACGAACGGGAATAGACGGCGCATAATGTTTTAATAATTGCCCCGGTGATTTAACGTCTTGCCCATCACCAACATGATAAGCCACCGCAACGCCAAGTACCTCTGATAAATCCTCTGCCGTGATACCGCCCGGGCGCAAGATATAAGGCGCATCACCCGTGCAATCAATGACGGTGGATTCCAGCCCCACGGCGCATGCCCCATCCGCTAAAATCAAATCAACCGCATCACCCAGACTTTGCGCCACATGGGCGGGTGTGGTCGGGCTGAGGCTGCCTGATTTATTCGCACTGGGCGCAGCGATGGGACAATCACATGCCGCAATCAATGCTCGCGCCGTTTTATGTGACGGAACGCGCACTGCCACCGTGGGCAAACCCGCACTGACCAAATCAGAAAGACCACTATGCTCTTTACGCTTTAAAATCATCGTCAGGGGACCGGGCCAAAAACGCTCTGCCAATGCGATATCCTGTGCACTCATCTCCGCGATTTCTGATGCAGCGTCGATATTGTTCACATGAACGATTAGGGGGTTAAATTGCGGGCGGCCTTTGGCCTCGAATATTTTCGCAACGGCCTGCCCGTCACGTGCATTCGCCGCTAAGCCATAGACCGTTTCGGTCGGCATACCCACCAAACCACCGTCTTTCAAAACCGACGCGGCGTCTTTAATGGATTCAGAATGTGCTGATACTATGCGTGTCATAATCATGACAGAATGCACTTAAGTTTTAGAAAATCAAGCGATAAGCATTAAGCAATGTCTATCGTTTCAACCGCTATGCCATTTTCCGTCTTATATTTGTCGGCAAAAATGCGTTCATATCCGGTTGGTACAAGCCCATCCTTCATACGCCCTATCGTATTTTCAATAATGCTATGTGCACCTGTTGCAGGCGGTGCGCTATCATTTTTTTCACGATAACCATGATCTTCCAACTGCGTAATCACCTCTTCAAAACGTAAATCAACACTTTCGGGGTCAGATATTCTGGAAGTTAGAACCGCAAAATCAGCAACCCAGTCCAAGGTCGCAACAGGATCGTTTTGATCCAGAACATCGGCAAGCAAATCAACATGCGCATCGACGCCTTCTTGCGCACTTTCAGGGTTTAAGGCTGCTTGAAAAAAATTTGGTGTCGTGTTCATGCTGTTTTCTCCGCTCACTACATGGGCAGGCAGAGAATTACATATTATATGGAAAAATAGCAAACTATTTTTGGTGACAACGCCTACATATCCAGGCCATCCGGACGGTGCTCTAAAGCCCCCTGTTTCAGCGCATAATACTCGCGGTACAAAATCATAAGATCTTCGGCATCTTCCCCCGCGCGGTGCGGTGCTTCGCGTGCCAACCCCGTATTATCATAGGCGAGATACATATCAGGATCATCCAGATTCATATAATCGTACAAAAATTGTAAATCGAATGTCCGCTCCACCCCTGCCGCTTCGTACAAACGGTCAAGCCAGAATGTATCCGCCTTTGCATCGGGGCTGTCGCACATCACAATCTTACCTGTAAGTTGCTCATTCAACCATTGTGCAATAACCTTCACATCCTGCCCGTTTTCAATTAACTCGCGGCGCGATATACCATGAATACACCCTTTATCAGGGTTGCCCGGCTCTCCGTTCCAATTTGTCCAATCAGGTTGCGGTTTGATCAGGCGGGCTTCTTTGTATCCATCGGCACCTGCAATACCAACTTCCACGGGATAACTTAATCCGGTTTCGTGTTGGCCGCCCATTGCCCCCTTCAAAGATGAGGCCTCTAAATCCATCATCACAACATCTTCGGGATGCGGCAGTTCTATTTCATAATGTGCGGTGTCTTTTGCCATTAAAAAACACTACGGATGAACGACATGGCTGTCAAAATATTAACATGTTGGAGCGCAGCAAATTAGCCACTAACTTTATGAAGAATACCGCCTGTCATGTCATGCGGGGCGCCTGTGGTTGAGGGCACGGTAAGCGGCAGCCCAAGCATTGAACGCACCGCCAGATAGGCAAAGCCCTCGGCCTCCGTTGCGTCCCCATTCCAGCCCAAATCATCAATGGATGTCACCGGCACATGCAAACGCGCGGACAGGGTATCAATCAGAAAACTGTTCTTACGCCCGCCGCCTGCGGCGTAAATATGTGCGGGACGTTGCGGCAGATGTTTTGTGGCCTCTATCACACCGCTAACCGCCATATCCAATAAGGTCGCCATACCATCTTCATCGCTCGCGTAGCGCACGCAATCAATCGACCAAACATTCCGATCCAGCGATTTTGGCGGTATCCTTTTGAAATATGGATGATTCAGGAAGGTTTTGACCAAATGGTCTTGTACCGCACCCTTGGATGCAAAGTCACCATTCGCATCATATTCCCGTCCCAATCGCGTACGCATGAAATCATCCATCATCGCGTTAGCAGGGCCACAATCAAAGGCGATCAATTCTCCCCCCGCCCCGACATAGGTGATGTTCGCCACGCCGCCTAAGTTCAAAACCATCACGGGCTTATCATTATCCGACAGCAATGCCTGATGATAGAGCGGCAACAATGGCGCGCCTTGCCCGCCGGCCTTAATATCGGCCTGACGCATATCGGCCACCACGTTCATACCTGTGGCTTTTGCCAATGCATCGCCATCACCAAGCTGCCACGTAAAACGGTTATCAGGATCATGGGTGATGGTTTGCCCGTGGAAACCAATGACATCCGCCTGCTCTCCCAGAGCCTTCACCGCATCAATGTGTAAATCCGTAACGAGTTTCTCCGCTTCGTCAACGCACGCATCCCGATCAAGCTTGCCGAAACAGTCGCGCACCTTATCACGCACAGAAATATCATAGGGGTGCGCCATATACCGCAATGGCCTCACATAGTCATGTCCGTCTGTTTCAATCAACGCAACATCGATCTCTCCATCCAAAGACGTTCCCGACATCAAACCAATTGCCCTATAGACTTTATCTTTTTGCATGCGTATATATTTCTTATGAGTACATATCAGTCAGAATTTTTGAACATCTTAAACGAGCGCGGCTTTATACACCAGTGCTCTGATTTGGAATCTTTAGATGAAAAATTGATGGAGGGGCCACAAAGCGCCTATATCGGTTTTGATGCCACGGCGAAGTCCCTGCATATCGGGAATTTGACGGGCATTATGATGTTGCACTGGTTTCAACAAACAGGGCATAAAGTCATCACATTGATGGGTGGCGGCACATCAAAAATCGGTGATCCGTCGTTTAAAGATGAACAGCGCGTGCTTCTGGATGACGATACGATTAACGATAATATCAAAAACATTCAGGCCACCTGTTTCAAACAATTCATAAATTATGATGATGGCGATAACGCCGCCCAGATGGTCAATAATAATGACTGGCTGGATGAGTTATCTTATCTGGCGTTCCTGCGCGATTACGGGCGTTATTTCACAATCAACCGCATGATCGGCTTCGAAAGCGTGAAACAACGCCTAGACCGTGAAAGCCCGCTTACGCTGCTCGAATTTAATTACATGGTGATGCAGGGTTATGACTTCCTAGAACTGAACCGCCGTTACGGCACAATTTTGCAAATGGGCGGATCAGACCAATGGGGCAACATCATCAATGGTGTTGATCTTGGCCATAAGGCCGACAAAGTGTCGCTCTATGCGCTCACCGCGCCCCTTTTGACCACGCCCGATGGCAAGAAAATGGGGAAAACCGTCAATGGTGCGGTATGGCTCAACGCGGATATGCTCTCCCCTTATGATTATTACCAATATTGGCGTAATGTTGATGATGTGATGGTGGGCACGCTCCTGCGCCGCTTCACGACTTTACCGATGATGGAAATCCGTAAGCTTGAAGGTTTGCAAGGCGCAGAGATTAACGAAGCGAAGAAAGTACTCGCCTTTGAAGCCACGAAAATCTGCCACGGTGAGGCCGCTGCATCAGACGCCGCCGCAACCGCGCAAAAAGTGTTCGAACAAGGCGGTGTGGGTGGAGACCTCCCCAGCATCAATATCAGCAAAGACTACCTTGAAAACGGCATCGAAGTGATCGAGCTGCTCGTGGAAACCGGATTATGTGATTCCAAGGGCGATGCCAAACGCCTGATTAAAGGTGGCGGCGCGCGCGTCAATGACGTGCCGGTCTCTGCGCTCGATCAAACCGTGACCCTCGCGGATATGAAAGAAGATCACATTAAAATTTCATCAGGTAAAAAGCGCCACGCGCTGGTGAAACTCTAAAGGGATAATCATGAACAATACAATGCTTTATGCCCTCACGGTTTTAATCTGGGGGTCGACTTGGTATGCCATAACCTTTCAACTGGGTGAGGTTCACCCCGTTTTGTCTGTGGCCTATCGCTTTATGTTGGCCTCTGCGGTTTTGTTTGCGTTTCTTAAACTCACGAAAAAGCAGAAATTCCCGAAATTCACGCGCGCGCAGCATGTCACAATCGCGATGCAAGGATTTTACCTGTTCAGCCTGAATTACGTGCTGTTTTATTTCGGCACGGCCTATCTGACATCGGGTTTAGTGGCGATTATATTCTCCACCATGACGTTGATGAATATTTTCAACCAATCAATGTTTTTCGGCATACGCGTGAAGAAACAAGTCGCGCTTGGCTCTCTGGTTGGGTTATCGGGCATCATCATGGTGTTCTGGCCGGAAGTCACCGCCATCAGCGCATCTGATGCCACCATGAAGGGCATATTGCTGTGCTTGGTCGCGAGTTACTGCGCCTCCATCGGGAATATGGTGTCGATGAAAAACAGCCGTGACGGCGTACCCGTTCTGGAGGCCAACACGTTCGGCATGATGTATGGCGCAGGGTTTTCGCTCACGCTCGCCTTGGCTATCGGCGCGCCCATCACGTTTGAATATACATACGGATACACATTGTCGATGATCTATCTGGCGGTGTTCGGCTCGGCGATTGCGTTTGGGTGCTACCTGACCCTCATGAAGAATATCGGCGCAGATAAAGCCGCCTACGCCACCGTACTCTTCCCCCTCGTCGCGCTTGCGATCTCCACGGTGTTTGAAGGATACGTCTGGACGAGCATTTCTATGATCGGCGTGGCGTTAACCTTGTGCGGTAATGTCATTGCCATGGCCAATCGGGAGCGGATGCTGCACTGGCGGCGGGGACGTCAAAAATCACTCCCACAAAATGCGACGTAGAATACCGGGGGTAAGGACGGAGAGCGGGTTGGCGGAAATTTTCGGGTTTTCAGACGGGCCTTTCACGCTGTAGGTCGCCGCGAAAACACCGCCCGACCCACCAGTCAGGATATCCCCCACCAAAGGAATACTGCCAATCACTTTATTCACCCCATCCATTGGCACAACCGTACCCGACACATCAACATAGCGTTTTTCATTATCGAACGTACCGGCAAAGAGCAAACCAAGAGAGTTCCCCGATGTACGGCCGTTTTTCATCACCAGAAGACTGCCCTTTTTGCGGAATAGCCAACTGAAATCCGCCTCCATCTTGGTGAATTTTAATCCGTTATTCGACAGCGCATCACCAATACCCGTCAGAGACAGGATGCTCAGGATTTTTGTCAATGATGGAGCCTTTACAACTTTGAAATCGGTAATTTCCGCTTTGCCCCGCAAGTTGCGATCTTGCACGCCGCGCATCGGCTCCCCATAAATTACCATCGTGCCGCCGCGTATATCATTATGCACCTGAAATGCCTTAAGAAACGCACCAGCATCCTCGGTTTTCAGGCGAAAGGTGCGCTTGCCGTCCGCATCCTCATTAAAACGTACATAAACAGGCGCCTCCCCTGCCTTGAGGTCCATTTCCATCTGATTGAAACGCCCTTTACCATCGATGTCCACGTATGTTTTGACATTCGATACGGTTTGGTCTGGCGCGGTGCGCATGATTTCTGCGGTGGTTGTAATACGCATGGGCGGCTCTTCATATTCACCCGTGATTTCTTCGGCATCCATGAATGGTTGTGCATCCAAAAAGGCAGCGTCCAAATTGATATCAACGGCGCGATCTTTATCAAATTTAAAGGCCAACTTTCCTTTGGTCTCTTGCAGAGTGAATGCAGGGAATGAACCACTTTTCAGCCATGTTTCCCCGTTCGTTTCAATGAAACCAATCTCCGATTTATCAAGCGAAAAATCTTCGCCCTTAGCGATCAAATCGGTGATTTTCTGAATTTTTCGATTTTTAAAATGCGCCGTGAACGAGGCACTGGCTTTTGTGCCTGATGGCTTCTCATAATCAAACGGATCAACGAAAAACAGCGCAGGCGTTGCATCGACCTTAACGTTGGCCTTGGCCGTGCCATCACGGAACAAAGTATAATCGACATCCACAGGCAGAGAACCTTCTATAAAATCACTAAGATCGACGCCTAATTGATTACGGATATTCGGATCAGCTGTGATCTTCGCCTTAATCTTTTCCTTATACGGCTTGCCTTCACTTTCCAAAAATGTCTCCCACCCAAAATCCATAGGCCGGTTATCAAGGCGCGCTTTACCATTCAACGTGACTTTATTGCCTGTTACTGCGAAATCCATCGGCCCCCCGCTGAGATCGAGCGTTTCAATGACATCAGGAAATAAAACTTCATTCAAAACACCGGTAACACCAATTTTGAAATCTTCTATTTTCACGCTGTCACGCGCGGGAAACACAAGATCAATTTTCAAATCAGCGACGCCTTTAACCTTAGTCGGATCCATGCCGATTTTATCGCCCAAATTAATCGGGTCTTTGGACACATAGCGGATAACATCGGCTACACTGCCTTTCAAATTCACGTCAATGTCCGCGTCACCAACGCCCTCTTCGATAATACGATCAAAGAACAGTGTGGAATCCGTGACATTCATTGCCCCGATTTTACCTTTTTGAATTTTGATATCCAGACTATCGGCGGCCAGATCAAAACGTCCTTTACCATACACATGCTCTGCCTTATCAAGCGGCGCACGGTACTCTAAGGTCATATCTTCTGCCGCAAAATCGGCGACAACATTTTGCGCATTCACTGACCACTGACTTTCATTGGTGTCAGGATCAATCGCCTTATTGGCAACGATATCAAGCACGGCGCGAATGTCTTTAAAATCACCCTTCGACATTCTCTTAACAACCCACTCCTCAACACCTTCTCCCTCAAGGAATTTGGGCCATATTGCGACAATATCTTCTTGCTTTGCATGATCAATCCAAACCTCAGCGGAGCCTTTAATGTCGCTTGCCGTATGTGTGATTTCTGCCTTGGCAGACACGGTAACGTCCTTCAACGTCAGGTTTGTTTCCTTAATTTGTAAAGTTTTACCTGCATAATTATAAGTCGCGTTCACAGCCAAATCTTTATATGGGATAGGTTGATCTAATAATTGCGGATGCAAGATATCCCCGCCCTTTGAATTAATCGAAGCCCTTACATCCGTAGGCATAAAGTTTTCATCTAAAATGGTTTCCACATGCGCATCAATCATGATGTTTTGTGTAGGTGGCAAACCAATCATGCCAAGCTCAGGGATGCCGCTAATAATATCTTGAATATTCAATGCGTTTATATCTGCTGACACCTCAACATTTTTTTGATCCCATAGATAATTCATCTCGGCGGTCACGGTCGAATTTCCTAATCCGCTTTGCGGAACTTCTATATTTACACTGCCCTCCATGCCCTCAGTGGTGCTTACCAATTTCAAATCAAAATCCGGCAATGCCCATGTCTGTTTGGCCTGCTGATCATCAACCAACAAACTGGCGTCTTCGATGGCAAACCCCTGCAAACGGGCAATAAGGGAATCGTGCGCACTTTCTTCACCAGGGCGCGCAATATATCCGAAGATTTTCGTGGTCAGCTCTCGTTGCTGGGTACTACCACGCTCAACGTTTTTACCTATGTTAAATTCAAATTCACCGCTTTCACTACGCGCGACACGCAAAGTCGGCTGTTTCAGGATAATGGATTTGGGCATAATCTTGCCCCTGAGCAATCCACGGCGGGAAAAACTGATATCCACCTGATGAACGGACAAGATAACCAACCCGTCTTTGTCCAGTAATTGCCCTTCGTGAAGCTGTAGATAGAGCGGCCCTTGTAAGTTCGGCCAAAATAAAACCGCCTTACCCATTTTGGCATGATTACCCGTTGCGCTGTCATACATGGCGGCCTCGATGTAATCCCTGTCTCTTATACACATCTCCGAGCCCACGAGACGTCTGAGTAT
>CAXHFH010000025.1:0-22950 GCA_964015995.1 uncultured Alphaproteobacteria bacterium | reverse complement strand
GCCGCCCCAGATGAGTTTAAACGTATGCAAAAGGTGATGAATGAAAAAATAACGCATGCGGGCTTAGTCAATAAAAACATAGCGCTTGATGTGTCGTTCCGCTCCACCAAAAGTGTTTTACAAATTGTCGATTCTGTCTTTCAAGGTCCGGCTCTATCAAAGGCCGTTGGTGAAGACGAAATTCATCATAAAGCGTTCCGACAGGGGCAAGCAGGCTTGGTGGAGCTCTGGCCTGTTTGTGAAACACCGAAATCGGATCAGCGCGATTTTTGGGATCCTCCCGTGACCGTTCAAAATCATTCTAACGGTTCAAGTGAACTCGCGACCTATATTGCCGATAATATTCGAAACAAATTGGATCGAAAGGAAGTGTTGCCAAGCCGCAACCGTGCAATAGAGCCGGGTGACTTTATGATACTTGTGCGTTCACGTTCTAGTTTTGTTGAGCAGCTTGTTCGTGCTCTGAAGGCGCAAAATATCCCTGTTAGCGGCGCGGATCGTATGATGCTTACGGATCAGTTGGCGGTTCAAGATTTATTGTCAGTGGCTCGTTTCTGCCTTCTTCCTGATGATGATTTAACGCTCGCTGAGGTTCTTAAATCTCCGTTTGTGGGGTGGGATGATGATGAGCTGTTTTCGTTGTCTTATAATCGAAAGGGCACGTTGTGGCAGGAGATTTGTAATTTTGATTACGATAAATTAAACAAAATTGAAAAAGAAATTGAAATCGTTTCCAAAGATAAAGTTGCCGCAGCACATGATTATCTTTCGCGCATGATCGGGCGCGTTAAGGTTATGGGTGCGTACGAATTTCTCTCATATATATTAACGCAGCGTTGTCCAACGGATGATATTTCAGGTATGCGTGCAATTTGTGCTCGTTTGGGGCAGGATGCTGTTGACCCAGTTGATGAGTTGCTGAACAGTTCTTTGTCTTTCGGGTATGATCATATTGATCATGTCCAACTTTTTCTGGATTACCAAGAGCAAACCAATGCCGAAATTAAGCGCGAGATGGAGGATACGACCAATCAGGTACGTATAATGACGATCCATGGCTCTAAGGGGTTACAGTCCCCCATTGTTATATTGCCCGATACGTTAAAAGATGGTGCAGCAAAAAAGACCGGACGTTTTTTATGGCCGGATAAAACGGGGTTAACTACACCGATTTATGCTGCACGTGAAAACGATGATCCTGAGCAATATATAAATATACGCAAAGCCTGTCAGGACTATGATGATGAGGAATATTACCGTCTTCTTTATGTGGCGATGACACGTGCGGCAGATCGCTTGTATATTGGTGGTCATACTAAAACTAAGCCAAAAGAACATTCATGGTATTATATGATCAAGCAAGCCATGGAAGTGCACCCTGATGTGCAGGAACTTGAGGGTGGCGTACTTCGCCTTGAAAACAAACAAACGGAAAAACCTGATAAGGAAGACATCAAAACGGGGCGTCAGAATCAAAGCGGAGAGATGCCAGATTGGATTTTTGAGAAAGCAAAAGAAGAACCGTTCCCGCCGAAGCCGCTTGTGCCTTCACGTCCATCAGGGGATGATGACATCGCACTGGCGCCTCTTAAGGCGGTTGACGGTAACCGATTTTTACGTGGAAACGTCACACATAAATTACTGGAATTTTTACCGGATGTAGCGCCGGAGAATAGAGGGAATGCTGCAGCAAAATATGTGCAAAAAAATGCTGCGGATATATCAGGAGAAGCGCAAGGCAGTATTGTTTCCGAAGTCATGGAGATTTTAGAAGAGTATAGTGATTTCTTTAAAGTGGGATCTATGGCAGAGGTTCCTGTCACCGGATTAATGTCAGATAACCGTATTATTAGTGGCCAGATTGACAGGCTGTTAGTTGAAGACGGGAATATCTGGATTTTAGATTACAAAACCAACCGTCCGCCACCGACGGATGAAAAAGATATACCATCAATCTATCGGGATCAGCTCACCGCGTATCATGATGCCATAGCAGAAATTTATCCTGAACATGTAATTCATTGTGGCATTCTGTGGACGGATGGCCCACGTTTGATGCGTGTTACGATATAAAAAAAGCCGAACAAATCTGCACGGCTTCTTAGAAAATTCTATATTTCAGTATTATACGTTTTCGTTGACCCAGTCAGACAGCTGCGCCTTGGGCATACCACCGACACGCGTATCAACAACTTTACCATCTTTGAAAATCATCAAGGTCGGTACACCGCGCAGACCATATTTGGTCGGCGTATCGGGGGCATCTTCAATGTTAATTTTTACGACTTTAACCTTATCGCCAAGCTCGCCTGCTAATTCCTCAACTACGGGGAGTAAGGTTTTACAAGGACCGCACCATTCTGCCCAGAAATCAACCAACACAGGGCTGTCCGAGTTAATGACTTCATTTTCAAAGTTTTTATCATCTACGGCTAGAATAGACATGAATAGCCTTCCTTTCTTTATTCAACACAATCAATCTTTAACTATGAAGATCATTTGTGATTCGTCAACAGTTCGTCAGGGTTTCATTCGTTATATTACAGGCAAATGTTACACGAATAGCATTTCTTTAAATGTTTGAATTATATTATGTCTATTTGCTATAACCATAAGTACGAAATTAATATAACCACAGGGGTTGGTCCGTCATGGATGAAGAAAATACAGGTGAGCACAGTGAGGGCATAACGCGCCGAGTATTTGCGCGTCAGGCATTTATGCTCGGTCTTGGTGTGTTGGCAGGCGGACCCCGCGTATTTGCAATGCCCCATGATGAGCAACATGAAAGGCCGGAGCGTAAGATTAAAGGTAAATTATCGTTTGTTCATGGTGAGGATGAGCCGCTTGACGAAGATTTATGCGAAAATGCAGGCCAGCCTTTCTACACCGCGTCCTTGATTAAGCTTGTTACGCTCGCATGTGTGTTTGAGGATATCAAAGCCGGAAAACTTGATTGGGATGATAAAATTAAAGTATCTAATCGTGCCATGACCATGAGTGAACATACATCATGGTACAAGGAGTTAACGGTACGCGATGCTTGCGAAATGGCAGGGTCAATTTCCCTTAATGATGCCGCGATTGCCTTGGCAGAGCATTTGGGTAGAGGCGGCCCGCCCACAAGTTATGTAACCGATAAAAAAAGCGTACAACAAGAGCAGAAATTCGTAAAAGATCGTATGATTCCACTCGTTAAACGACTTGGTATGGATAATACGCAATGCGTTAATGCAACAGGCTTTCCTGTGTATTCACGGCGTGAAGCTCGTAATTATTTTCGTACGATGGAAGATGAGCCGAATAATCAATCCACGCTTCAGGATATGGCGATTTTAACATCCCATATTCTGGATGAATACCCGGACTTCATGGATGTATTTTCTGTGCCGCATGTTGACATGTATGCGCAAAGGCCAACCAGAATATACAGTAGTAATTTATTGTTGCCAGGCAATAGACGATCCAGCGCAGAGCCTTATGACGGCGTAATTGGTATGAAAACCGGATTTATTAATGCTTCTAATCATCATCTTATTTGCGTGAAAGAAGTTGACGGTGCAAAAATCGTCAGCATGACAATTGGCAGTGAGCATAAAGAGCGAGCGAGGGATCAAAGGGCGGCACTTGATGCGGCAGTAGAGGCGTATCAAAATAGACCTGTGCAGGTGGTAGACCCGGTTTTCGGACCACAGCCATTAGACCCCAATCATATACCGAGCTAGCACGTTAAAGTGCGGGGCGTTTGACCTTGTTCTTCTCATCAAGAAGAAGAATAGTGGGTTCGAACGTTTTGGTGTCACTTTCACTCATCTGTGCATAGGCACAAATAATCACCAAATCATCGGGCTTTACCAAGTGTGCCGCTGCACCGTTAATACCAATAACGCCTGATCCTCGTTCACCTCTAATGGCATAAGTCGTCAAGCGATTGCCGTTTGTGATATCCAGAACGTCAACTTGCTCATGCTCTAAAATGTTGGCGGCTTCCATTAAGTCCTCATCAATGGTGATAGAACCTTCATAATTCAAATCGGCCTGCGTTACCGTTGCGCGGTGTAGTTTACATTTCAGCAATGTCACATTCATGGCTTTATGTCCTGCCTTGATCGGTGTATAAAATTGCTTCGACTTGTATAACAAATGAATTTGGATTTAAAGGAATTTATGATGCCAACCTATGATGACAATAACATTTTCGCGAAAATTCTAAACGGCGATATTCCATGCGATAAGGTGTATGAGGATGATCATGTCTTGGCGTTTAATGATATTGCCCCGCAGGCCCCTGTTCATATTCTGGTTATTCCGAAAGGGAAATATATGTCCATTGATGATTTTGGGGCAAATGCGCCGGCAGAGGAAATCAAGGCGTTCTTTTCGGCTGTGGCAAAAATAGCAGAAGAAAATGGCATCACCGGTAGTGGTTTTCGCTCTATCGCGAATACAGGTGCAAATGGCGGACAAGAAGTGCCGCATTTTCATTTGCATCTTTTGGGTGGTAAGAAAATCGGGCCAATGGTCGCGGGTTAGTTTAAACTCGGGAAGGCAATAACATTATCAGCGGCATAACCTGTAATAGCAGGGGGGGCGGGTTGTGATTCCAGGTTTTCAATCACGGTATCGACGATCATTAACTGGCATTGAAGCTGTACTTCCATAATATCCAGAATCTGTGCGACATACGGCGCGGTAATTTCAAACGATAATTTGCATAACGATAATAAATCAATAAAGCCTTCTAGATCTTCGGCAATGTCACCCATCGTATCAGGCTGACTTTCTGCCCATAATTCGGGGTTGTCAGTGGCTAGATCGTCGCGGGCGGAATAACGTTCGATCAGGCGTTCACATTCCAAATGGAGGAAGGCCATATCAGTGGCGGCAAAGCTCTCCAGTGCTGCAATTTCTTTCATCACAAAGGCGGTGCAAAGAACGGCTTTCTCCGGCTCGTAACTGCCCATCATTTCATGCAGACCGTATGTGGTGTCTGGTGAAGGTATCCTGCCAGTGACCACTAAATCACGTACGATTAAAGGTACTTGAAGGTTGTTTTTAAGCAGTGCCAGTTGTTGTGTACTCTGTGCCATGTTTCTCTCTCCCATCGAGACTGTCTACATACCGTCTTAATGGGTGAATCTAAACAAAGCGTTAACACGCCTTAAGTTTTGCGTTTTTATTTTCATACAGTGTGTGCCATAAAGAGTAATCGTTGAAATTTCAGGAGTTTGAAAGTGGTAGCACGCGTGAACACGGTTGCGTTTCAGGGCATAGAGGTCAAGGCCGTGGATGTGCAGGTGCAGTTGTCCAATGGCTTGCCTGCCTTCAATATTGTTGGCCTGCCTGATAAGGCCGTGGCCGAGAGCAAGGAGCGTGTGCGCGCAGCTCTGCATGCGCTGGGGTTGTCTCTGCCGCCCAAACGCCTCACCGTGAATATGGCGCCTGCGGATTTATCGAAGGAGGGGAGCCATTTTGATCTGCCCATAGCTCTTGGCTTACTCGGCGCGATGGGGGTGATCCCGAAAGAAGAATTAGAGGAATATGTCGTGCTCGGCGAGTTGTCCCTCGATGCAGGTATCCGCGCGGTGTCGGGTGTTCTGCCCGCCGCGATGCATGCAGGCGAGATGAGCCGTAGCCTGATTTGCCCTAAGGATTGCGGCGGCGAAGCCGCGTGGGCGGGTGATCTCGGTATTCTTGCACCCAATGATTTGCTGCAACTTATAAACCATATTAAAGGCTCGCAAGTACTGTCCCGCCCTGAGGCAACACTGGCCAATGACAATAAAGTTGGCATTCCCGATATGGCGAATGTGAAGGGGCAGGAAAGCGCCAAACGCGCGTTGGAGATTACCGCCGCGGGTGGGCATAACCTTCTTATGGTTGGTCCGCCGGGGAGTGGGAAATCAATGCTCGCCAGTTGTT
Source organism: uncultured Alphaproteobacteria bacterium (assembly GCA_964015995.1). Taxonomy (GTDB): domain Bacteria; phylum Pseudomonadota; class Alphaproteobacteria; order Micavibrionales; family Micavibrionaceae; genus UBA1672. Next base: position 17,028 of record CAXHFH010000025.1, on the reverse strand, counting down.
TGCCGGGGATATTGCCCGAACTTTCGCCCAAGGAAGCGTTGGAGCTTTCCATGGTGCATTCGCTCGCAGGAGTGTTACCTGAAGGCGGCTTGGTGCGCCGTAGGCCGTTCCGCGCGCCGCATCACTCCGCATCGCAACCTGCCTTGATTGGTGGCGGACAGAAGGTCAAGCCAGGGGAAATATCACTTGCGCATCATGGGGTGTTATTTCTTGATGAATTGCCTGAATTCGCTCGTGCAACATTGGAATCACTTCGCCAACCCTTGGAAACAGGCGATGCTCTGGTCGCGCGCGCCAATGCGCATATTCGATATCCTGCGCGGTTTCAGCTTGTCGCGGCGATGAATCCGTGTCGCTGTGGCTATTTGGGTGAGCCAGATATGGAATGCACGAAAGCCCCAAGATGTGGCACGGATTATCAATCCAAAATTTCCGGCCCGTTGATGGATCGGATTGATATTCATGTTGATGTGCCACCTGTACAAATTGCTGATTTGCAAGGAGCTGCAACGGGCGATTCGTCAGAAGTTGTCGCCGCGCGGGTACAAAAAGCGCGTGAGCTTCAGAAAAACCGTTATACGACAGTGGCGTCCAATAACTTTATCCCCGTTAACGCCAATGCTGAAGGATCCGTTTTGGAAGAGGTTACGCAGATGGATGAGGAGACCCATGCGCTCTTCACCAAATCTGTGGAGCAAGCCAAGCTTTCTGCGCGCGGATATTACCGTATTTTGCGGGTGGCGCGTACCATTGCCGATTTGAACGGCGGCGCAGAAAAGTTAACAAAGGCCGATATTGCGGAAGCACTTAGTTACAGGCGCATGGCACTGTCATGATTCAAGTCCGCAGTTCATCAAAGTCTCTGTCGGGATCGGGGGCTGGTGATACATCATTCATTTTTGCCTCGATGCGTTCCAATATATTTTCGATATCCAAAACGGCGGCATTTGTCCATGCAAAGCCCACATCATTTGTTGAATAACCGTTATTCACAAAAGGCGCAGTGTTGGATGTACCGTTTATGCCTTCATATTTTTCAAAAATTTGTCCTGTACGGGTATATTCTCCCATAACTGTATCGAGGAATTTTTGCCCGATATCGCGTGCTTCTTCGTAATACCCGTAGTTTTCCAAGGATTCCATGGCAATGATTTGCAATGGTGCCCAAATGATTGGCGCATCCCACTGGCTGCCTGTTTGTTTGTCACTGGTCATCATACCGTGATCCGTCATTAATTTTGGCAGCAGGTTTTCAACCACATGGTCGGCTTGTTCCTGTGTCGCGATTTCTGTCCATAGCGGGAAGAAACCTACAGCCATATTATAATCACGAAACGGTTCAATATTGTATTTTTCGCGCATTTCAGTATTTGTGTTTAACGCACGAAATGCGGGGTATCTGGCGGGTTCATCATCTGCATTAAGGCCGTCATCATATAGGTGCGTTTGAATTTTTTCTTTGGTGGCCGAAGCGCGCTCTTGCCACTCTGTTTTCTTCTCGCCCCATTGCGGGTTGTTAGGCTCTTCTTCGGCAATAATGCCATACATATCACTCAGCTCTTGTTCCATTTTATAACGTAGAGAATTAAGTGAGACGGGTAAGTGGTTGATGATATCAACATTAAAAAATCCGAATAGGCGCGACGGGTCAAAACCGCTTTCGCGCATGGCGCGGTCGCCGCGGTAAAAGTCTTCGGTTAATTGTGGTTTTCCATCATCGCCCAAATCGAGATATTGATCTAAATAATATCGGTCTTTGCGGTCCTGATAGGGGAGGGCCTCAATTGAAGCGTTGCCAATTTCTGTTTGACGGTCATGCATTTCCATCAACATGCTAAGTGCGAGGGCGTAATGTTCAGGCTCGCTGTAGAGGACTTCATCACCAGGTTTGCCGTTGTCGGAATTGTATTTGGATAGGCCTGTATTCTCGTCTATGTGCGGTGATGTAATCCAGTGTCGGTGATATTTCTCAGACATTTCTACGGCGTGTTTAAGCCATTCTATTTTATCCTGCGTGGGTGATTCTATTTGATCATATTCATCATAAACGGCCATGACCGTTGAGGTTAGAAGTGGTGGCTGTGATCTTGGCTTTTCGTCCATGTAATAGGATCGATTGCCGTTGAGTATCGTCCCATAATGATCAACTTGATACAGCATGTTATCGGCAAGATGTTTGGCTTCGGCAACATCGCCCCCTTCGATCAGCCCGCGTACAGTAAAGGCTGTGTCCCAGTTATACATTTCATTGAAACGCACACCCGGAACAATGTAAGGATGCGGAAGGTAGAGTAAGCCATGTTCATCCAGCGGGATGTCCAAATGCCCATCTTCATCGCGCGGCAAGCGTCTGATTTCAACTTGTGAAAGATTTTCCAAAGTCGCGAGCTCGTTTTTTCTGTTTAGAACTTCACTACCGCTATTCAACCTTTCTTTAATTGTGTGGCGGGCGTTGTCTATGACGTTTCTTGCTGTTTCAATTTCTTCCGAATCGGAAATGTAGATAATCAAAGAACCGTCCGGATTAAGCGGAACTTTTTCATCCTCTAAAGCGCCTAGCAACCAGTCTTCGGGGTTGCGGGTAAGCTGTTTGAACATACCCTTAATGTGATCATGTATATCGGAGGGCAGGCTGATATTTGAGTGATCATGAATAGGCGGAACATCGGACATGTTAGAATCATTATGGTCGGTATGTTGGCCATTATTTAGTGGTTTCATTGTACTCGATACCCCAGTTTTTGTTTTTATATTTATTGGTGGATCATCATACTATCGAAATATAATGTTTTTTATCAATGTTTTATGCTTGTGTTTTGGCATAAAAATGTGATGCGTTGCACAAAATAATTAGTACCCCAATAGGGGAATATGACATTGTGGCGACATTATGACATTTTATTTGTATTTTACACCTGTGTTGCGCTATACTTTTACATACGTGGAAAAAGGTATAAAAATCCGACGATAACGGATTAAAAAATGAAATAAATAATAAAGGTGCGAGTTTAATGTCAATCGGAACAATAGCATTCAATGATGTAGCAAACAGCGGATATTCATCCTCAGCGCGCAGCCCCGGTGGTAACAGGGACATCATGACGGTATGGGATCCATACAAAGCACCCGCGCCCAGTGACGATTTCTATGAAAATAAAGATTATGGTGGTGCTGGTGGTACTACGATTGCGCCGGATCCAATTTATGGTGAAGAGCAGCAGAGTTTCACGCAGTCACTAATCGAAGGGAATACCCGCGAAGAAACATTGATGGAAACTATGTTTCCGGACAAGAATTATTCAGGGCCTAAAATTGATGCGCAAAGCATGAAGCGCGATGCGAATAAAGTTGTTACTGATGGACCGAAGGTATCTCGTCAGGCCAATATGGCGATGGAAGAGACAAAAGAAAAAATCGCCGAATTTAAAGAGGACTGGAAGCAAGCGAAAACAGAAGCGCTTGATGCATTCGTGGAGTCCGCAAAAGAAATGGGAATTGACCCGCTTCAAGCGGCCGATCAGATGATTCCCGGTGATTCTACAGGTAAGGCTGGTGCTATGATGTATATCGCAGCCGAAATGATGGCGGGCGGCGGTACCATGGCCACAGCCGGTAAAGCATATTATATGAATCAAGAGTTAAGTAAGGCTGATCAAAAACTCTCTGCTGATGATCAAAGATCGCTTCTTGAGGATATGCAAAAGCGTCTTGTTGAATCAACGAAGCCTGCCGATACACGCATGGAAGCGAGCACAAGCGGTGCAGGTGCAGAAGTGGAAGCGCCGCCTGAGAGCGAAATTGCATGGGAAAATATGGAAATCGATGATCTTGCTGAGTTTCTTGGTGCTGATTCAGAGGGAATGGATCAGCCGGAAATGCAAGCGTTACTGTTGTTAGAGCATGAATTGGAAGAAGTTCTTGATAATCACCAATATGTGCAGGAACATTATGCGGATGTTGTAACTGCAGATAAAATGTATGCTTCTGTTGCGTCAGGCAATGAAAAAATGACTGAGATTGTTATGGACGCAGAAGTTGTGCAGGCGATGCCGGTTACCTCTGAAGTGCCTAAATACGATTCTCTTGATGCGATGTTGGCAGGAGATAGTGTCAGAGGCGTTACTTTGTTGGCGTCTGATACACGTTTTGATTCTGGTGGTGTTCAAACCTTCCTTGATCTGACCAAAGTCGATGTTCCGGAAGTTAAGCGACAGCTGACCGCTGATATTGAACAACAGTTCACAGCGGGCATGAGGTAAGTTTTCGCTTTTCTCAATTATGTCTTTGATTTTCAACAAAATCGTTTTATTGTTATCTGACTTTACTGGTAAAGATAGGCGCCTTTGATTCGTGGCATATTTTCATTCTCAAGACAAAGCAAAGCAACTTTCTGTTCTGGCCATGGACAGAATAAAAGAGTTTTCACTTCTGCCGACACCAGAAAATTATGAACTTTGGTTTATCTATTTTTCCGAATCAGATCCTGAGTTGATTAAAGTTCTCGATAGTGCCCTGAAAAAAAATGGTGGTATTATTAAGGACGATGCTTGTTATGAAATTTTTCAAGAATATTTAAGTAATAACCGTGAAGAAAAAACAGTTAAGCTTGCCGGTGATAAAATCCAAAAGACGATACAAGATGTAAACAGCGTGGTGTCTTCCACCAAGAAAAATGCGCTTGCCTATAATGAAAATCTTGAAAAGGCAAATATTGGTCTTAAAGAAAATAAATCGACTGAAGAAATTGACGCTTTGATTTCTGATGTGATGAGCGAAACAAAGGGTATGATTGATCAGAACGCCCAACTTGAGGTGACGTTAGAGCAATCTGCGCGCATGATGGAAGATATGCGCCGTGATTTGGAAATCGCCCGCAAAGAGGCCATGACAGATTCTCTTACTGCGTTGGGGAACAGAAAAGCGTTCGATCATGAAATATATCGTTTGGTAGAACGTTCTAAAGAAGACCCGGAATACACATTTACGTTGATCTTGATGGATATCGATCATTTCAAAAATTTTAATGACACGTTTGGCCATCAGGTTGGTGATCAGGTATTGAAACTTGTGTCCAGAACCTTAAAGCAGGGCGTAAAGGGACGTGACTTTGTCGTACGTTATGGCGGTGAAGAATTTGCTGTTCTCCTGCCTGAAACAAATGTGCAGGGTGGTATGAAAGTTGCTGAAATACTGCGCATGGAAATAGAGAAAAAAGAAGTCGTCAATAGACAGACCGGTAAGAAGATAGCGCAAATTACAATCTCTGCAGGCGTATCTGAGTATCGTGATGATGAGGATATAGAAAGCCTGATAGAGCGTGTCGATAAAGCCTTATATGAAGCCAAGAAAAAAGGCCGTAATCAGATTATTGCCGCAAAGGCTAAATAAGCTGTTTATGAACGACTTTCGCCCGTAATCCCCACAATTCATAATCAATTAAATTTTCACACTTGCGATGCTGGTTATAAACCGCCATATCTATAGCTATGCATAATATTTACGACATTGATGAGCCAGAAACGGCGCATAGTAGCTTATCTTATATGGATGGGCTTAACGCAACGCAACGTGATGCTGTTGAATCAACGGAAGGGGCATTGTTGGTTCTGGCTGGTGCAGGCACTGGAAAAACCCGTGTTCTGACAACACGTTTGGCGCATTTGCTTAATTCTGGCAAGGCGTATCCTTCACAGGTACTTGCGGTGACCTTTACCAATAAGGCGGCGTTGGAAATGAAAGAACGTATCAGTTCTATGATGGGCGGGCAGCCCGTTGAAGGCTGGTGGCTTGGCACGTTTCACTCACTTGCGGCGCGGATGCTAAGGCGTCACGCTGATTTGGTCGGTTTATCTAGTAATTTTACCATTCTTGATCCGGATGATCAGGTGCGCTTATTGAAACAACTTATGGAAGTGCATAGCGTTGATACAAAGAAGTGGGCACCAAAGGCCTGTATTTCAATTATTGATCGTTGGAAAGATCGCGGTTTAGTGCCTGCGCAAGTTTCTGATGAGGATATAGGTGAAGTTGCAGGAGGTAAAATGCCGATGCTCTATGCGAAATATCAAGAACGTATGCGTGCTGTGAATGCCTGTGATTTTGGTGATTTGCTTTTACACATGATCACCATCTTAAAAAATCCGGAACATAAGAATGTTCTGGAGGAGTATCATCAACGGTTCAAATATATCATGGTGGACGAATATCAGGACACGAACGTGGCGCAATATTTATGGCTCAGGTTGCTGGCGCAAGGTTCTGGCAATATCTGTTGTGTAGGTGATGATGACCAATCCATCTATGGATGGCGCGGCGCAGAAGTTGGGAATATTTTAAAATTTGAAGAAGATTTCAAGAACCCCAAAATCATTCGCCTGGAACAAAACTATCGTTCAAGCAATACAATATTAAAAGCATCGGGCGCAGTGATTCAAAATAACGATGCGCGTCTTGGTAAGACTTTATGGTCTGATCAGGGTGATGGTGAATTGATAAAATTATGTGGCCTTTGGGACGGAGAAGCGGAGGCGCGTTGGGTCGGTGAAGAGATTGAACAGCTTCAGCGTGGATCAGGTTCAGGCGAAAAAGCACCTTTAAGCAGTATAGCAGTTTTGGTTCGTACAGGGTTCCAGACGCGCGAATTTGAAGAGCGGTTTATAAAACTGGGCGTTGCGTATAAAGTGATTGGAGGCCCTCGTTTTTATGAGAGAATGGAGATCAGAGATGCTCTCGCATATTGTCGTGTTATCGCTCAAAAGTCTGATGATTTGGCCTTTGAGCGCATTATCAATACGCCTAAGCGCGGTATTGGTAACACGACAGTTAATACGCTTTATGCCTATGGTCGATCAAAGGGGATAAGCCTTTATCACGCGGTGATGGATTTGACACAGACAGATGAATTGCGCCCCAAGATGCGTGGCACGCTTATGAAGCTCTTGGATGATTTTGAACGTTGGCGCGCTGCGCTTGATACGATGCACCATGCAGAGGTGGCGGCAATGGCGTTGGATGAATCTGGTTACATGGATATGTGGAAACGGGACAAAACACCGGAGGCTCCCGGACGTATAGAAAACTTGAAAGAGTTGGTTGGCGGTATGCAGGAATATGAATCCCTGCAGGAATTTCTCGAGCATGTTGCGCTTGTCCTTGAAAATCAAGATAGCAGTGGCGGAGAATATGTCACGTTGATGACGTTGCATGGCGCAAAAGGTTTGGAATTCGACAACGTGTTTTTACCCGGATGGGAGGAGGGGTTATTCCCATCCCAACGTTCTATGGATGAGAACGGTATAAAGGGTTTGGAGGAGGAGCGCCGTCTGGCCTATGTCGGGATCACGCGGGCGCGGAAACGGGTCTTTCTTTCGCACGCGGCAACACGCCGAATGTACGGGAGTTGGATAAATGCCATCCCCTCACGCTTTATCGATGAAATTCCAAAGGATTTGCTTGATATCACAAGTCAAAGCGGCATGGTTCAGGCAGGGCGTTCCCGTCACTGGGACTCCAGTGGCTTTACACCGAAACCTAAAAAGGCGTCTTCGTTTGATCGTAAAGTCCAAACTGATAGTGGTGATGTGCTCGCGCGAGGAGATCGAGTGTTTCATGATAAGTTCGGATACGGTAAGATTATCAATATCGATGGCCATAAACTGGATATTGCATTTGAGAAAAGCGGCACAAAACGTGTGATGGATAGTTTTGTAGAAAAGACTTAAACGTTAAAACGCAAGCTTACCAGCGGCCAGAATTTCTCCATAACCATTGCGCTGTGCTAATATGGCGATGCCGTCAATGTCTTCAGACGGTTTTTTAAAACTATGGACGGCTTTTGCACCGTTCCATGAACCTAAATTTGTATAACTGATCACTGGCGCGGCATAGGAGACTTTTTTGCCACCATTTTCACCGCGACCTATGTCTTGCTGCACTTTATTTTTATATCCGAATGCCCAAAGACGATAAGTATCATTTTTTATATTCGGAAGTGTGAACCGAATAGCATTTTCATCACTAACAGCGATATCAATGAGCTGTATAGGGTTTTTAGCGGCCTTGCTCAGGGCTGTTTTTACTTGGTTGGCACGTGAACCAACAAACTGATCGGTTCCGTTAACAACCATCTGTGGAGTGTAAACACGTTTTTCACCACGCAGACTAATGTATCCATGCTGACGCATATCGCAAAATTCATTAGAAAATGTGTCTTTCCAGTTTAAGTGGTTCCAGTATGAAACATGAAACCCCAGAGCAATAACGTTATCTTTTTCCGCCAGTGTTGAAAATATGCGGTCGGCAGGTGGGCAAGATGAGCACCCTTGCGATGTGAAAAGTTCGACAACTACAGGTGTTTCGGGGATGGATTCAACGGCTAAGGATGTGCGTGAATGCATGAGAATGAAAAAGGTGCCAAGCACGAGCGTTGCAATGAGAACATTTTGTATCATGATTAATAATTCAACGTTTTTGATATAACAGTTACATTCTAGTATCGAATGACAGTCTGCGTCCAGAAATCTGTGACTTGTCCTCAGGGCTAAAGCTTGGTTTTGATTGAAAGCCATTGAGTTCTGATCTAATATTCGTCATATTGAAAACCTCAGAAAACCAAGTAAAAGGTGCATATATGGTGCATGCAGGAAAAATTGCTACAGTCTTTGGCGGAACAGGGTTTTTAGGAACGCAGATCGTTAGAGAGCTTGCAGATCGTGGCATTACAGTCAAAGTTGCAACGCGCGTTCCAGAGCGTGCCTATTTCCTCAAGCCTTGTGGTGTAGTCGGTCAGGTTGTGCCGTTTGCTTGTGACTATTCTGATCCCGAGAGTGTGCGTAACGCTGTATCGGGGGCGGATTACGTTGTTAACTGCATTGGTATTTTGTTTGAAAAGGGCAAGAGATCTAAGTTCCAGCGCGCTCATGTGGATACGCCGGCGATGATTGCAAAAGCGTGCGCAGATGAGAAGGTGCCGCGTTTTGTGCATGTGTCTGCTCTGGCCTGTGATAAGGGCACATCCAAATATGCCAAAACCAAACGTGAAGGCGAAACCGCCGTCACAAATAATTTTTCTAAAGCAACCATTCTAAGGCCAAGTGTAATATTTGGTGAAGGTGATAATTTCTTTAATATGTTTGCGGAGCTATCGCGCTATCTTCCGTTTTTACCGTTGATTGGTGGTGGTAAAACAAAATTCCAACCTGTTTTTGTGGGGGATGTCGCCGATGCGGCTATGAAGGTTCTGTTTAGTGCGTCTGATGTTTACCAAGGTAAAACGTATCAACTCGGCGGCCCTGAGGTTGTGGATTTCAAAGATGTCTATGAAATATTGTTCAAATATACCGGACGTAAACGTAAACTTGTTCCTTTGCCGTTTGTGATTGCCCGTATAGAAGCAATTTTCCTAAGCCTTTTACCGAACCCTTTATTAACACCGGATCAGGTCGAGAGCTTAAAAACGGACAATATTGTTGATGACAGTGCCCTGAGTTTTAGAGAGTTTGATATAACGCCTAAATCTATGGATTTAATTTTACCGGAATATTTGGAACATTATCGTGCAGGCGGCGCACGCTTCACACGTTCAAAAGTTGCCTAATGTCAGGAACGATGAAAGGAATAATAATGATTAAAATGGTTCGCACCGTCTTTGCCGTCAGTATGTTTTTGGCGTTATGTTCACTTTATGTGCCGCAAGTAGCGACAGGATCTGCAAATGCTGCGACACAAGAAATTGTGGCTGTTGTTAATGATGCAGCGATTTCAGACAGCGATCTTGAAAAACGTATGCGCTTGATTATGGCGTCATCAGGTCTGCCGAATACTAAAGAAATTAGGAAGAAAATGATGCCACAAGTTTTAAGTGGTTTGATTAATGAGCAGCTGATGTTGCAAGAAGCTGAGAAATATAACCTTGAAGTTGATAGCGCCGCAATAGATGCAGGCGTTGCGCAAATAGCACAGCAAAATAAGATGGACCCGAGCCAGTTTGTCGCCATGGTTAAAAAAAGCGGCATCGATATTTCAACAATGCGTCAGCAAGTAAAGGCGCAAGTGGCATGGGGGCAGGTTGTAAAGGCGCGTATAAGGCCGCGTATTGTGATATCAGAGCGTGATATTGATGATGCTTTAGAACGCATAAAATCGAAAATTGGTACTACAGAATATTTAGCCGCTGAAATATTCTTGCCGATAGAAAATAAAAAAGAAGTGGCGCAGGTTAGTAAACTTGCTAATGGTTTGGTCTATGAGATTAAGTCAGGAAAAGCGAGCTTTTTTAAACTGGCGCAGCAATTTTCACAAGCCGCAGGTTCGGCGAATGGCGGTAATAAAGGGTGGGTGAACGAAGCCCAATTCTCGCCAAGTTTGTTAAATGGTTTGAAATCCCTTAAGAAAAATCAAGTAACCAACCCGATAAAAACTCTTGATGGATATCATATTTTATTCTTAAGAGATAAGCGTACGCTGAGTGAGGACACAATCCCATCTAGGGAGCAAGTCGAATACACGATAGGCTCTGATAGATTAGAGAAAATGCAAAGACGTCACCTGTCGGACTTACGCTCTGCGTCGTTTGTTGATATTCGCGTATAAAGCCAATGAAATCTGATGAATTAGTAATGCGTAGAGAGGCGGTAGAAGGTTTACCGCCTTTGCGTGATGTTATTGCTGAATATCAGTTAAGTGCACAAAAATCATTGGGACAAAATTTTTTGCTCGACATGAATATCACAGATAAAATTGTGCGCGAAGCCTGCGCTCGTGATGGCAATAACTGGGGGGGCGTGCACGCATTTGAAATAGGTCCGGGGCCGGGTGGGCTAACAAGATCTTTGTTAAAGTCTAACGTCAAAAAAGTCACAGCGATAGAATTTGATAAACGTGCGGTCGATGCATTAAGCAGTTTGCAAAATGCTGCGGGTTGTGATTTGGAGATACAGAATAATGATGCGCTAAAATCTGATCTTTCGGTTCTAGGGGATGCGCCGCGCGTGATTGTTGCCAATCTGCCTTACAATATCGCAACACCATTACTGATCAATTGGTTGAAGCAAATTCGTGACGACCAGAATATCTATCAATCAATGAGCCTTATGTTTCAAAAAGAAGTAGCAGATAGAATATTGGCGAAGCCAAACACAAAGGCTTATGGGCGTTTATCCGTGATTACCCAGTGGTTATGTGATGTGACATTGCTTTATGATCTTCCTCCTTCGGCGTTCATTCCGCCACCAAAGGTCAATTCAGCTGTGGTACATTTTGCGCCAAAAAAATTAGATGATAAGGCTCCCATTTTTAAAACCGTAGAGCAGGTTACGGCTGCTGCTTTTAATCAAAAACGAAAAATGGTTCGTTCTAGTTTAAAAAACCATATAGACGCGCTAAACGCATTGGGGATTGACCCAACGAAGCGCGCCGAAAATCTTAGTGTGGAAGATTATTTGAATATCGCGTCATTTTGACAATAGAATAAAACGCAGTATATCATCGCGGCAACTTAACCAAAATAATAGAGACATAAGATGATTCATTGAATCACGATTAAAGCCCGTCTTTAAGACCACGCACGAAATCAGATAACCCAACCATACGGCGACGTTTTATGCGCTCTGCGTCTAATATTGTTTGTGCTTTGTGAATGGCTTCATCAACATCGTAATTGATAATGACGTAGTCGTACTCTGTGTAGTGTGACATTTCGTCCGCGGCCTTTTCCATGCGTCCACGAATATCGGATTCTGATTCCAGTGTATCACGAGAACGATTGCGCAGGCGTTTTTCAAGCTCCGACCGTGCTGGCGGCAGGATAAAAACAGTTACGATATCTTCACGTGCCATTTCGGAAAGTTGTTGCGTCCCTTGCCAGTCAATATCGAAAATAACGTCTTTACCTTCCGAAAGTGCTTGTTCAACAGGTGCGCGCGGCGTGCCGTAATAGTTTTGGAATACCTTCGCATGTTCTAACATTTCACCATTATCAACCATTTTTCCAAATTCATCAGGCTCGACAAAGAAATAATCTTGCCCATGAACCTCGCCGGCGCGTCTTTTGCGCGTGGTCGTTGATATGGAAATAACCAAATCGTCATTATTCTTGAGTAGTGATCGTGTGATTGTGGTTTTGCCTGCTCCGGAAGGGGAGGACATAACATACATAAGGCCGCGCCTACGAATTTCTTTCAAAGTAATACTCCGTTTTTACACCATTCTTTTGGTATATTTAGACTAAACTGGTAAAAAATAAATCGCAATTCCTAAGTTTTTTACCTTAATTTGTGTCACTATAGCCATAATTATCGCTTTTTCTGATGATTTATTGAAGATTTATTGATTTTGTGCACTACTTGATTGACAAAGAAATTGACTTTGGGGCAAAGTTAATAATAAAAAATTATATTTTAACATAATATTTTGTTTTTTTATTACAATAAGAGCCATAAAATTATGGATAGTTTGGACATTAATGAGATTGAAGAAAATATTTCAATTGCTGCACGGCTTTTGAAATCTCTCTCTAATGAGAAGAGGCTTCTTATTGTTTGCACTTTATTTAAAGGTGAAAAAAGTGTTGGTGAATTAGAGCAAATTGTTGAATTAAGTCAGTCTGCATTATCGCAGCATCTTGCGAGATTGCGTAAAGATAAAATTGTGAACACACGTAGAGAAGCGCAAACCATCTATTATTCTTTGCATAACAATGCGGCGAATCGTGTTCTGGAGTGTCTTTACACAATATACTGTTCTGAAATGTGTGAAGAGTAAAAATCTTTACGTCTTTTTACCACTCGTATCGCACATGGTTTCAAACAAACTCAAAACATCTTCTGGCGACAGATCATCGAGAGCGTTTTCTTGAAGGATGTTGATGTTATTTCCTTTTGGGGCGTGCCTGTCAGGATTGCTGTGCTGTGAGAATAAAACAATTGTAGGGCAGCCCGTTGGGCCGATTATGTGAATGGGGCCTGTATCATTGCCTATTGCGGCCTCTGCCCCGTGAGCCAATGCTGCAATTTGAAACAAGGACGTTTTACCTGTTAAGTCTAAGGCATTATCACAATGCTGATGAATATAAGACGTCGTTTCTTTTTCTGCGTCCGTGCCAATTAACACAATTTGATACCCCTTATTATTCAAATCTTGAGCAAGCTTCGCGTAATGTTTTTCCGGCCATCTTTTCTGGGGGTGTTGTGGCGCAGATCCTGGTACGAACAAAACAAAGGGAGGCTCAAGATTAAAACTTGATAGATCTTCTTTGACCCAACTTAAATCATCGACAGATACGCCCTTGATACCCACCAGTGATAATGTTTGCTGGTGTCCCTCAAAGGCATGTCCTGCGACCCTCTCTGGCGCGTTGTTACGATGTGATGCACCTTTTGCTGCACCCACCCATTCAGGGCGGTTTTTTTTAGGAAACAGTTTTAAATACAGATTGGTTCTGTCGTTATTTTGTAAGTCATAAACACGAGAGAATTTTCCATTAATCAAAGTGTTTCTTAAGGTCATGCATTTTGTAAATTCAAATAAGCGCGGGCGTATATCTATCCAAATATCATCAAAGTAACCACACCGTTCGCCAAAGCCTTTGAACATTTTGGTCGTTAAAAGTGTGATGTGCGCATTCGGATGATGTTTACGTATGGATTTCATCGGCCCCAGGGCCTGAATAAAGTCACCGAGGGCACTGAGTTTTATGACTAGAATTTTTTCTTTATTATTCTGCGGCATTGAGTGTTTGGCTTTGAGGCTCTTGCTGATATTTGTCACTTCCTTGCTGCAGCAATTCTGCATACACATCAAGCGTCTTTTCAGCCATAATTTCTTTTGTGAAGTGTTCGTTTACATGTGCCATTGATCGTGTTGCAAGGATTGCGCGCTGCGTATCATCAAGCGCAAGGGCTTCTTCTATTGCTGCGGCAAGTGCATCCGGATCGGAAGGGGGGATAAGCCAGCCTGTTTTGTTACGCAGAACTGTCTCACGCGCTCCGCCGTGATCGCTGGCGATAACAGGACGCCCCATGGCTTGCGCCTCAACGGGGATGCGTCCAAACCCTTCAGGATCGGTTGATGCGGATACCACAACGGTTGAAAGCATATAGGCCGCGGGCATGTCTGTGCATTGGTCAACAATGCGCATTTTCTCGCCCAAACCTTTATCACTGATAGATTGTTCAAGCTCTTCGCGGTATTCGGTGCGCCCTTGATCAGAGCCGATCATCACACAAAATATATCGTCGCGTTTCAATTTTGCAATTGCATCAATAAGTATGTGATGCCCTTTCCAGCGTGTGATACGTCCGGGCAACATAATAACATTAGCACCGTCAGGAATGCGCCATACGGACGATAGCTCGATCATGCGTTCTGGTGTAACAGAAGCCGGATGGAAACGCTCCATCGGGATTCCTCTGTGGATTGTGCGAATACGACTTTTATCTATTGTATAATTATCTTTCAAATATTCAGCGACATAATCAGAAATAGCGATCACGATTTCTCCATGCGCGATGGAGCCATTATACAGGCGTTTTGCTTCGCCGCTAATGTTGTAGGGTGCATGGCACGTGGTTAAAAAACGTGCGTTTGTGCTGCTGCAGGCGCGCCATGCGCTCCACGCGGGGGCGCGACTTCTGGCGTGAACCACGTCTACCTTATATTTTTTGATTAGCCTTTTTAGGCGACCAATGTTTTTCCACATAACAATGGGGTTTTTACTGTGCACGGGTAAATCTATGTGAATTCCGCCCATGCGCTCAATTTCATTTACGCGATATCCGCCGTGGGAAACAACGATAGCCTTGCCTTGCGCTTTGATAATTGCTGCGGCGATATCAATGCAGCCTTGCTCAGCACCACCTGCGCCAAGCGCGGGGATAATTTGCATGATTACGGGCTGTGTATCAGAATTGCTCATAGATTTAAAACTAACCGTATTTTTCCACTCTGGAAAGTTTTTATACAATTGTTTATGTATAAACAAGTCAGAGCACAAAAGGAAATTAAATGTCACCTTCATATTATGAAACACCCACAGGCAGAAGGCTTGCTTATGTTCACACGCCGTATTCTTCAGACGGAGCGGGGCTTCCTGCTGTTGTATTTTTGGGAGGGTTCAAATCAGATATGGAAGGCACAAAAGCAACGCATCTTGAGCAGTTATGCGCGGATCAAGGACAAGAATTTCTGCGTTTTGATTACTCTGGTCATGGGCAATCTGATGGAGCGTTCGTTGATGGTACGATTGGTGCATGGAAACAAGATGCAATCGATATCATGGATCATGTTTTAGAGGGACGACGTGCCATTGTGATTGGGTCTTCGATGGGGGGGTGGATTGCTTTGCGCCTTTTATCCGAAGGTCGCGAAGATATAAAAGGTGTTATCGGCATTGCTGCTGCGCCTGATTTCACCAAAGACATTGAAAATAAGATGGGCGATGCGGAAAAAGAAATGATGGATAGGCTTGGGCGTCTGGAAGTGCCCAATGATTATAGCGAGGAGCCATATATTTTTACACAAGCCTTGTTAAAAGATGGCGCGCATCAATCTGTGCTTGATCAGGCTCATACAGTCAGTGTGCCGCTCGTTCTTATTCAAGGTAAGATTGATGCGGATGTTGCTTGGGAAAAAGCCCTTAAAATTGAAGAGAAATTTCAAGGGCCTGATACAAAAATTATATTTATCGAAGATGGCGACCATAGTTTATCAAGGCCACAGGATTTAAATATTTTGTCACAAGAGCTTAAAAGGTTGTCGGAGATTTAAGGCTTTTATTTTTTACTGTAAGCGTATCCGCCACCTTTGCGCTTTTTATTTTTGGCTGACTTAACGTTATCCATACCTTCTTTACGTCTGCAAAGACGGGACAGGATGGCGTTTAAAATATAGGCGATTGCGGCAAGCGCAGCAAAAACAAAGACAGCCTTCTGTTCCAGAACAAAGCCAATGAATTTCATGAGAGAATCGGCTCTTACCTCTTCAACTTCTACGACTTCAAGAGGTTTGGTGTCCGGCTCATTATCTTTCGAATCAGTTTGCGTGAATTCTTCCATGAAAGGTGGTGGGTCTTTTTCTTCTTCCGCCGCGTCAGTTGTGGGAGGTTTTTCGGGTATGACGGTATTAATTAATTCATCAATGGCCAGATCATCCACTGTGCCACTGACGGTATCGGTGACTTTACGTACCTTTGTTTTCCACTGATCATGGCTTTCCTTGTGGTATTTGTCCCACAAGCCGCCAAGGGCAGAAAGACGAAACCCTTTATCTGGGTTTTCTTTGAATATGTATAAATCGTGTCCCAGACTTGCGAACATGGGAATGAGAAGAAGAAAAAATAGAAACTTGCGCATGGGAAATGCCTTACTGATAAAATCAAACTGGCGATCATTCTATCAATGAAGTTCACATTCGAAAAGCAGAGACTTGAATTTTTAAACAAGAGTGTCTAATGTGCGCCAATTCGCGAGTGTTAGCTGATTGTATAATTTTGCGAATTTCAGGAGACGTGGCCGAGTGGCTTAAGGCGCACGCTTGGAAAGCGTGTTAGGGTTTATAGCTCTACGCGGGTTCGAATCCCGCCGTCTCCGCCATTCTTCATTACACCGACATTTATTTAAGTCCACACAGGTTACGAAAGGCCACTGTCATAAGGGGTTTTGTTTCTTTGCACGTCCATGGCTATCCATAACGGTGCGTTTACATCTACAAAAATTGGGGGCGCAATTGGGGGGGGCATTTCAAAAGATGGAAAGTTGATACCCCCAAATGAAGCTTACAGACATTAAGTGTAAGAGTGCCGCACCCAAGGAAAAGCCTTATAAACTGGCAGATGGCGGGGGTATGTTTCTTGATGTTAGGTCGACTGGTGCAAAGTATTGGCGGCTTAAATACCGTATAAATGGCAAAGAAGAAAAATCTATATAGGCGATACAAACATGAGGGCGGCTTTATCGGGCTGCCCACTCGTGTATTTGATAGCGCAGCATATAGAGATTTATCATTGAAAGCGTGATGCCTTCTGGATGAATTGCC
>CAXHFH010000024.1:0-23099 GCA_964015995.1 uncultured Alphaproteobacteria bacterium | reverse complement strand
AGATACTCAGACGTCTCGTGGGCTCGGAGATGTGTATAAGAGACAGTAGAAATTGAAAATGGCATTTTGTCCGTGATGGCAAAGCCAGTTTCAGGCGAGTGGATTGAAGATGAATTTAGCGGCTTGAAACAACTGGGCATTAACAAAATAGTTTCTTTGTTGGAACCACAAGAGCAATACGAAGTTGGCCTAGACCGTGAAGAAGAGCTATGTACCCAATACAATATGGCTTATTCGTCATTTCCAATACCTGACCGTGGTTTGCCAAATACCAACCTAGCCCTGCAATTCGCGGATAAAGTTTTTTCTGAAATTTCAAAAGGAAGTCATACAGCCATCCATTGTAGAGCTGGTATTGGCAGAACAGGATTAATAGCCGGAACAGTATTAGTTCGCGCTGGTTTTGATCCTGTGGAAGCGATCCAAATGATATCAGAAGCGCGAGGCGTCAGAGTCCCTGATACCGAAGAGCAAGAAAATTGGCTTCTGTCACTTTCGGAAACTAGCTTCAATATCTAACTACATATCCCCCTAGAACCGACTCTCCCCTGACGTATCCTCCTTTAAGAACAGGAGGTGTGCGTCATGTATCAAAATCAATATCCGCAGCAAGGCAATCAAGCCGGATACGGCATTTTCATGGAAACGCTGATCTGGTTGTCTAATTTGCTGGCGTTGATCATCACCTTCTTCGCCACTCCTGAAGTCTATAACCGCACGGCGGATTTCGTGATCCACTTCACCGCGCAAAATTACAGCGCCGGATACGATGATATTGTCTCCTTCGCCTGGTGGATGATCACAGCGGCCTTCATCTTCTGCGTTGTACGCATGTCGTTTTCAACGCTGTTTGTCATGGGTGGCCTGACGCTCGCAGCAAAGCTGCTCTAGCCATGCGCCAAGCTCACAATGAACATTTCCGGTATGGCAGCGCCGATTTCGCTAACACCTATGATATCGACGCGGCGGATATGTTCACCCAAACGCCCACCTCCCTTTTTCTCGGTTTCTTCCAAGGCAAGCCGCTTTGGTACGACGGGGCTGGAGGTATGCTGCTTGTCGGCGGTGCGCGCAGCGGCAAGCTCCGCGATATCCTCGCCTATAATCTCTGCACGGGCATCTATTCGGAAGGCTCGCTTCTCGTTCTGGATATGAAAGGCGAACTGGCCGCTATCTCCCAAAATCAAACGGCTGATCAGAAATACTGTGCGTATTGGAATCCATCCGCTTTGCACCGCTTGCCCCAGATGCGAATCAATCCGGTTGATTATATCCGTAAAGACAGCCCAACTTTACATTCCGATGTGAAAGTCTTTGCCGAAAACATGATCCCGCGTTCCGGCTCGATGCAAGGCGAGTATTTTGAGATGCGGGCGCGTGAATATCTGGAAGCATTTGTTCTAACGCTTGTCGAGATCAATGGAGTCTTGACGCTCCCTGATCTCTACCACGCGATAAACCTCATCCCGATCAATAACGACGAATGGCTGGCCTTTGCGTTTGAGATGCACGCCGCTGGCATTCCACTCACTGCGCGCGTCGAAGGCGAGATTGCTTCTTCACGCGACGATACAACGGGTGGCTTTCGCGGCATATTAGGCGAGCTTTTCAAATCCTTTTCATGCCTGAGTGATCCTGTCCTCATGGACTCGGTCTCACCGCCCTATAGTTTTTCATTTGCCGATCTGTGTTCATCAGATCAATTCTGGCAATTCTATATGATGTGTCCGGCAGAGTTTATTCATGCCTGGGCACCTGTCATCAAATCGATGTTCGTTGCGGCGATGATCTATAAATCCCGAGCGCCCCAAGCCCCTCGCCAAACATGGATACTGGATGAGTGCGCGCAGCTTCGCAGTTTTCCGCTGGTCGTGCGCATGTTTACCTATGGCGCGGGCATTGGCATTCGCCCGTGGGCGGTGTTTCAAAGCACGTCGCAGATGAATGATATCGGCGTGAATGCCAAAAACATCATTACATCAAGCGCGGGACAGCAAAGCTATTTCGCGCTTCGGGATATCCAATCATCTCGCGATATCTCTGATATGCTGGGCGCGCAGACATTGGAGTTTAACGATCCTCTGCATCAAAGCCGCGCACAGCTTGCACGGCAACAATTGTTTCAAGCCTTGATGCACGGGGAAGACCCGCTCTCCACGGGCTTATCGTTGGCACAATTCAAGTTTGAAGCGCAGCACCGGACAAAACAAAGGCGGCCCCTACAAACACCGGATGAAGTGATGAATGCGAATATGGGTGAGCAATTCATCTTCACCGATGATGTGCAAAAGCCAATCCTGGCGAACCGTGCGCCCTATTATGAGCAAGGCTTCATGGCCGGACGGTTCCACCCCAATCCGTATCACCCGCCGCTGGATCGGGTGAAGGTTAGAACGAGATTAGGGCATCGGTGGCGGAAGGTTATTGAGGAGCCCGTGCCGAAGCGATTTGCCGATTATCCACAATATGCCGATGGGAAATGGTCATATATTCGGTAGTTACTTTTCAAGTTTGAGGCATTAAAATAGCATCACCTTGAGCATCCCAGATTAGAGAATGAGTAAATCCTTCTGCAATTATATCAATGAATCCTTTTCCATACTTTATCTGAAAGTGCTTTAGGTTTTCGGGTGTAACTGCAATCGATTTCCTTTTCTCTTTTCTCACACGTTTCAAGAAAACGGAAGTCGAGATGGTACTATGTGACACAATTTTTGCTTCAGGCGTTTCCTGAAGGCACATTTGGATTCCGGCCACTTTAAAAAATGTTACGAAGTATTCCCTGCCATCCGGAAACGTGAAAGCTCTGATATCAACCTTCTTCATGGTATCTACATCTAGCAAGTTTATTGCTGCCCCATCTATTGGTAATTCATCAAATTCCATAAGCTTATACCTAACTAACAGCAGGCCCCCGATATCTCTCCTCTTCGCAACACAGAAAAGGTGAATTCTTCCGCAATAACATCAATACGCGCTTTGTCAGTATGAATCGAAAAATGATAAAACTCATTCAATTTCACAAATACAAGCTTATTTTCTGAAATCATGTCGCCCATAAACTTGGATTCTTTGTGTGCTGAACATTCTGAAATTATGCCAAACCAAGGAACCGCCGTGGCATTGATCGCGGAATAAAAGACTCTATTAAACTGCAACTCACAGTCGTCTATGAATTTACGGTCACTTGAAATTATGGAGATACCCAGTAAGAGTTTTTCTTGTGGCACCAAAACCAAATCGGAAATTTCCGCTCCAAGTAATCCAAGTTCTTCAAAACGCTTTTCAACAGTCATCTAAATTTATCTACGTATCCTTCTAATTTGGTGTCACCGCCATGTTAAAACATGGCGAGCAAAATAGGAATATAAATACGGTGGATACGGAATAATTTCTCTTGAAGTGAATCAATAAGCGGAGTATGTTTGTTCATGTTTTGTTCTATTATGAAAGGAAGAGAAAACATATGACACGAACCTAAAACGGATAAGGAAAAACAATGGAGACGGTTTATAAGAAAACAACGAGCAGGAAGGAAGTTAAGGGGTGCGCAGAAGAAATTCAGCATCCCTTTGCTGTTGAGTTAAACATTGAGAAATACATCTCTCAAGTCGAAGATTTTGATCTTACAGAACAACAAAAGCGTGAGTTTTTAGAAACGCTTTGGGCCATCATGATCAGCTTTGTTGATCTGGGCTTTGGCATACATCCTGTGCAGGAGGTCTGTGGAAAACTTTTAAAAAATTCCGCAAATCCCGCACTGACGGCGCCAATTGAGGTACAATCCCTCCAATCCATAATTACCGAGCATGTAACTGTGAGCAATGATACGCTTCCAGAGAAAGGAGAGTCCCATGGCAACAACTAAAACAAAAACAAGAAAGGCAGTGGCCTATTGCCGTGTGTCCTCCCAAGCGCAAGTCAAGCGTGGTCATGGCTTAGACTCACAAGAATCACGCTGTGTCGAGTATGCCAAACATAGACGCTATTCGGTCGAGCACGTCTTTCAAGATGAAGGTGTATCCGGTGGACTTATTGAGCGCCCTGGTATGCAAGCGATGCTCGCGTTCCTTCAAGACAATAGGTGCGATGATGAATACGTCGTCATTATTGATGATATCAGCCGTCTTGCCCGTTCGCTGGAAGCGCATTTGCAATTGCGCGCCGCGATTGGTGAAGCAGGCGGCGTGCTTGAAAGCCCTTCCATCGAGTTCGGAGAAGATTCAGACAGCATTCTAATCGAGAACCTTTTGGCTTCTGTCTCTCAGCACTCCCGTCAAAAGAATGCGGAGCAAGTGACCAACCGAATGAAGGCGCGAGTGAAGCAAGGCTATTACATTTTCTATCCCCCGCTCGGCTATCGTTTCGAGAACGTGGATGGTCACGGCAAGATGCTTGTGCCCGATGAACCCAATGCCTCTGTCGTAAAAGAAGCCTTGGAAGGATACGCCAGCGGACGTTTTCAATCAGCAACGGAAGTGAAGCGTTTCCTGGAGACCTTCCCAACCATCCCACGCGATAAATATGGCGAGGTTCGCCTGCCTCTCGTGACCGATATGCTGAAACGGCCTCTTTATGCTGGATATATCACTGTGGAGAAATGGAACCTCCATCTTCACCCAGGCAAGCATGAGCCTTTGGTAGAGTTTGTAACGTGGCAACGTGTTCAAGAACGCTACAACGGCGCATCGCCAGCCCCAGCGCGCAAAGATATCAATGAGGACTTCCCTCTACGCAATTTTGTGTGTTGCTCCGAGTGTGAGAAGCCAATGAAGGCGGCGTGGGCCAAGGGGCGCAATGAGCGCTACGCCTATTACTTCTGCATGACCAAAGGTTGCGATGAATATCGCAAGTCCATTCGCAAGGAAAAGATGGAAGCTGAGTTTGAAAGCTTCCTTCGGGAATTACAGCCGCGCCCAGGTCTCTTTCATATTGCGAAGGATATGTTCATCGATCTTTGGAACATGCGCTTAGCATCCCTTGAAGATAGAAAGGCAAGCGCCGCGCGCGAAGTGAAGAAGCTAGATACCAAGATCGACCAGATCATGGAGCGATTGATTGAAGCTGAAAGCAAGACGCTGATCTCTGCCTATGAGAACCAAATCAAAAAACTTGAAGGAAAGAAATTGGTTCTGTCTGAAAAGCTAGGTAAAGGTGCGAAACCTGAAAAGAGCTTTGAGGAGATTTTTCGAACCGCTATTACGTTCCTTGCAAACCCTTGGAAACTATGGGCTTCGGACGTGTTAGCGCACAAAAGAATGGTGCTTAGATTGGTATTTCCAGGCCGTGCTGACTACTGCAGAAAAGAAGGTTTTCGAACCGCCGGAATCGCAATGCCATTCAGGCTTCTAGGGCGATTGATGGCACCTGAGTATGGAATGGTGGACCCTAGCGGGATCGAACCGCTGACCTCATCGCTGCCAGCGATGCGCTCTCCCAGCTGAGCTAAGGGCCCGTACAAAGACGAGAGACAGTGATAAGTCTTTCCTGGGAATTTTTCAAGAGAAAAAAGGGGCACATCAAAGCGCCCCTTTTTATATACCCGCATCCCTAATGCTTATTTTTTAAGCAAATCGCGGATTTCGGTAAGAAGAACAACATCTGCGGCCGGCTTTGCTGGCTCTGCTGCTGCCTTTTCTTCAGCTTCTTTTTCTGCTGCCTCTTTCAATTTATTCACGCCTTTAACAAGCATAAACACAACAAAAGAGATAATCAGGAAATTAATCACAGCATTGATAAACACACCGTATGTAATCACAGGCGCACCGGCATCTTGCGCGGCCTTCAATGTGTCATAGCTTGTGCTGCTAAGAGAGATATATTGATCTGCAAAATCAACGCCGGCAGTCATAACACCGATAAGTGGCATGATCAAATCACCAACCATAGAGTTCACGATCGCTGTAAACGCCGCACCCATAATGATACCAACGGCCATGTCCATCACATTACCGCGTGCAATAAAGTCCTTGAATTCCTTCAACATAAATAGATTCCTTCTAATTAGAATTTCATTTTTTATAATACTTGAGAGGGGCAGACTGTATTGAGAGGGCACACATTTGTCAATCACAATAGTGCGTTATGTGACATCCTTATAAAAAACCACAAAAAAAGCCCCGTAAAATTTACGGAGCTTTTTGAAACTTTAGACTAATCAAGCTTAGCGTTCGCCGCCCATCAGGCTTAGAATACTTTGGAACATCGCCACGAAACTGATGTAGAGAGACAAAGCAGCAGACCAAGCCAAACGGCTATTGATCTCGGCGGGGTTGCCTGCGTGATACATTCTTTTCACATTCTGTGTTTCGTAAGCAGTTATACCTGCGAAGATCAGCACAGTAACAATATTAATACCAAAATGCATCATGCTAGAATATTCAACAAATATGCCTGTTACACTGACAATCACCAATCCAATTACCGCCATAAACAAGAATTTTCTCATCGGCGCCAAATCTGTTTTAGTCGTGTAACCAAAGATGCTTAAAGATGCGAACATCGCAGATGTAATAAAAAATGCACGTGCGATATCAGCTTTAGCAAAAGCAAAAGCAATAGCAGAAAAACTGACTCCGTAGAGGACAGCAATACCGACAAAAGCCATCATTAATTTTTGAGATGACATAGAGGCCGGATTAAAACCAAACCATATGATTGCTAGTGGTGCGAACATGACGATGTAAGCTTGAGGTCCACCCAAAAGCATAGTCATTAAGGCTGGCGAACTACTGACAATCCACGCCACGATAGCCGTAATCAACACACCTGCTGTCATGCGATTATACACACTGAGCATGTGGTTACGTAGGCCTGCGTCGTAAACTGTCTCCCGACTGGCGGGGCGAGCATAACGATCTGTTTGCATTTTTAATTCTCCAAACTGTTAAAAAACATAATTACGTTAGGTTATATACTGCATTATACCAGAATTCAAAGATTCTTGTACAATATCAGCTATAAATTTATTCGATGGCATTCATGAGAAAGTTTCATGATGAACAAAAGTATTATCTTACAGAGGTTCGGGCGGTTCTTCCGAAGGTTCAGGGCCTTCCAAACCAAGATATTGCGCTCTAAAATCTGCCACACTCATACGCATTAATGTTTGATGCGTTACTTCGCTCTCACCTTTGGGAAATATTTTGGTTTTATATTCCCCTGTTTCTGGATCGTAACTTGTGTCGATACCACGCTGCGGAGAGGCACGCTCGGTATCGCCAATGATGTCATCACCACGCATCAATATTGAATGATGAATGACGTCCTCGTCTTTATTCGGCCCCAGCAGAACAATCTCATCTGTCGGCTCTAACTGCTCTTCATTGGCAATCCAGTAACCAACTGCGCTGTGACAGCTCATAAGAGGCGTATCTTTCAAGTCATCGGACAAAGCATAATGCTTAATAATCGAAAACACAGATTCTTTTGAATAAACCTTATTTTTAGACATTTTTATTACCCGTATTCATAATCGCTATCTTTTTCTATTAATTAGTATCACATTATCTAAATTCAAAACCATGACTAAAATGTTACTAATCTCTACGCCCGCGGATAAGCCATGGATTAACACGTTTTTCTTTATCTACCCTCGGTGCAATGCGTTCCTCTTTCCCAATCGGCGGCAGGCTTGCAGAGTCAGGGACGGGCGTGCCTGTCACTTGTGAAATCGCCTGAATGCGCTTTTCAATTGGCGGGTGCGTGGCAAATACACCTAAAAACGGCACGTGGTTTTCAATACACATCATGGCGATATCGTCTGTAGTTTCCGGAATACGATCTCTACCCGATATACGCATGAGCGCACGCATCATCCCTTCGGGGTTCTTGGTCATCTCTACCGCGCCCGCATCGGCCATATATTCCCGCCTGCGCGATAACGCAAAGCGCATCAGCAAACTCGCGAGATAACCAAGCCACAAGATAACCGCAATAATGATCATCGCAATAATCGCGCCGCCACCATTACGATTACGTCGCCCGCCGACAAAAAACAAATTATAGCGGATATTACTCCACACCAGTTGCGCCAAAAAGCCAAACAAACCGGTAAAAATAACAGTCACAATCAGCAATCGAACATCACGGTTTTGTATATGCGCCAATTCATGTGCTAAAACGGCCTCCAGTTCATCTTTTGCCAAAGAATTCATCAGGCCGCGCGTGACAGTGACAGAAAAGCTGTCTTTTGTGATACCGCTTGCGAAGGCATTACGTGCATGTGTTTCAATAATTTCTAACTTCGGCAATGGCATGCCTTGCGCAATACAGAGATTTTCCAAAAGGTTATAAAGCTCGGGCTCTTCCTGACGTGATACGGGATTAGAATGCGCCAGCTTGCGGATCATGCGGGTATGAAAAAACCATGCAATGGTAAACCAGATGGCAACACCCGCGATTATCATCGGCGCAAATTCAACCGCGATATTGTTGGCAAACCCCACCGAGGCCATAGGATCAAGCGCAGGCAAGGTGGGGTCATTCCCCATAATCAAATTTTCAGTATCGTTATATGCACGGTAAACATTGGTGGAGCTTTGGCGAAACATCGACATGCCCATTGCCCAGGCAATCGCCCAAAACATCCCCATAATCAGCACAGGATACAACACCAACAACATAATACAGCGCAGGTTATTGTTCCAGATATGGGTACTTAAACCAACTGTCGTGGTGGCCATTTTCTTCCCGTTTGTAAGTTAGTCTAAAACTTAACTTCAGGGGCCTTTTGAACCAAGGCCGCTTCGGCTTCATCCAGTTCGAAAAACTCTTCTTTTTTGAAACCAAACATGCCTGCAAGCACATTAGACGGAAACTGCTCTGTCGATGTGTTGTATTCCGCAGTAGCATTGTTGAAGAAACGACGCGCAGCTGCGATTTTATTCTCAATATCAGACAACTCATCCATTAATTTTTGGAAATTCCCATCCGCCTTAAGATCCGGATAATCTTCGGCCACGGCTAAAAGTCCCATCAAGGCGCCGCCCAAAACATTTTCTGCTGCTACGCGTTCACCTGTCGCGCCTTTGGCTGCACCGACTTGCGCGCGCGCATCTGTAACATTTTGAAAAACTTCACTCTCATGAGATGCGTAACCTTTTACCGTCTCAACGAGCTGAGGTACGAGATTATATCTTTGCTTGAGCTGTACATCGATGTCCGAAAATGCGTTTTCCCGTGTTTGTCTTAATGCAACCAAACGGTTGTAAAGAACAATAAATAACACAACAACGGCACCTATAACTGCCCAGATAACCCAACCTTCCATGATTTAATCCTTTCACTCTTAATAAGGCTAAGCTATTTTAGGGACAAGAATCACGTTTGTCTTTATCTTTTTTAATTCAATCAATATCATAAATTATAATATGACTGTTTTCACTTCCACAGATTTTGCCAGCGCCTGCGCCAGCGGTGACGAATGGCGTGACACATCAAAAAATGTTTTGGAAAAACTTGAGTCTATCCGCACAGAAGGCGATGGATTCAACTTCGGCTTCATATACATCTCTGATTATCTTGCCGATGATGTCACCAGTATTTACAATCTTTTCAAATCTGTTTTGAAAATCGACAACTGGGTTGGCTCCGTTGGTATGGGCATTGTGGGCTGCAACGAATCTATGGTTGATAAACCCGCAATATCCGCAATGATTGGTCGTTTCCCGGAAGATAGCTTTCGTGTCTTTCCGCAAAACGAAGATGATCAGGACGATCTGGAAAACAGCAAACCAAACCAAATATCACATGACGCAGTTCAGCAATGGCTGATTGAAAACACGCCGATGCTGTGTGTTGTTCATGGCAATCCGATGTCTGAGGAAGACCCGCAAGAAACATTGCGTGATCTTGAAAATACAACCAACGGGTTTTTAATTGGGGGCCTGACATCTTCGCGTTCACATCATTTTCAAATTGCCAATGGCGTGTTTGATGATGAAATTTGCGGCGTCTTTTTTGCCGACACAATCCCTGTCGCGACGACTTTATCTCAAGGTTGCCGCCCTATTGAGGCACATCACACCATCACCAAGGCCGATGAAAATGTAATCCTTGAGCTTGACGATAAACGCGCGCTTGATGTTTTACAGGAAGACCTTAAGGCATTAGCCTGCAGCAAATTGGGCAAAGAACCAAAAGATTTTACCAGTACTTTTGGCTCAATCGAAGCCAGTGATAGAATTCCTGATGAATTTAAAAGTCTGTTTCGCGGACAAATTCACGTTGCCCTGCCTTTATCGCAATCCGATCAAAAAGACTTTTTGGTACGCAATATAACAGGTATGGACTCTGATGAAGGCTCCCTATCAATTTCAGAGAATATCTCAAGTGGTGAAAGCGTCTTTTTTGTAGAGCGTAACGACGAGAGCGTCACAAGCGACCTTTCCAAAACACTAATCAACCTACATAAGCGCATAATAGCTGAGCGCGGCTCATTCGAGCCCAAAGGCGCACTTTATATATCATGCATTGCGCGCGGGTTCTCAGAAGACCAGTCACCTGAACAAGACGAAATGGCGTTAATACGTGATATCATCGGCGACATTCCACTTACTGGGTTTTACGCAGGCGGCGAAATCAACAATGCGCGCCTGTATGGATACACAGGTATCCTGACATTATTCTTTTGATATTACAGCAGCCCCCTATGCTGTAAAAAAAAATTGTACTTAATCAAGAATATCGCTATTGTTTGCCCTTAATCACAAGCCAAGAAATAGATAACAGTCAGGATTTAAAGCAATGATGATTAGAAGTTTTTTCAAAAGCAGTTTTTTGATATGCGCGGGGATGCTTATGTTCATACCGCTTGTTCATGCACAAAGTGACACATTATTACCGACACTGCCTGATCCCCTGCAAAATTTAGCAAATGATGGAGCGCAAGTAAGGTTTCTTGGTAAAGATGAAGGCGTTGACGGCTGGATTGCAATCAAAAACGGCCAAGAACAATATTTCTACGTTCTTCCAAACGGAAGCTTTGTTTCCGGTATCCTGTTTGATGCCAAAGGAAAAACCATCACGATTAACCAAGTTAAAAGTCTGCGCCAACAAAGCGGTGACATCCTTGATACATTGGCAGCCGATATTCCAAAGGCAAACAACGTACAAGATGTGAAAGAGGCACAAAAATACGAATTTAAAACACCGTCAGAGCAGCTTTTCTTTGATATAGAAACAAGTAACTGGGTGCCGATTGGTAAGGCCGGAACACCTGTTTTCTATAGCTTCATCGACCCGCAATGCCCGCATTGTCACGCAATGATGGAAAAGATCAAACCCTATGTCGACCAAGCAAAAGTTCAGGTGCGCATGATTCCTGTAGGCTTTAAAGAAGAAACACGGGCACAAGCGGCGTTCTTGATGGCAACACCATCCCCTGAAACCGTATGGTGGCGTCACCTAGAAGGTTCTTCCCCTATTCCTGCGAGCCAAGAGATTAGCCAGCAAGGTGTTCAAAGAAATTTATCCATTATGCAATCTTGGAAACTCAGCGTGACACCGCTTCTTATCTATCGTGGTGTTGATGAAAAAGTGAAAATTATCCGCGGAGCCCCTAAAGACATAGAGGCTTTGATTGCTGATCTGGGCGCGCGAACGTAAACGCGCCCACTCACTCTAGAGTACATAAATAAGGATGTAGACCCAATATGAAACGTGCAGAACTTCTATCCGTTATTATGCATGACATTGGCCTGCCCGTAATTCAGGGCATTGTCGAAGTTGCAGAAGGAAAATCTGAAGAAAAAGTTGTCGAAGATGTCACAGAGCTTTTGAAAAAGACCATCGACAATGCAGAGGAAATCAAAAGCCTTCTCGACCTTTTAGAGGATGAAGAAAAAGACGTTTCTGTGCGCCTTAATCTTGCGACATTGTCTTGTCATATTATCGCGGCCTATTATCAGAAAAACAAACGCCTTCCAACCGAAGCGGAACTGAAACGATCCGTTTCATCCGTTGATTTATTACTCACTTTTTCTGAAAACTACATCCCCATGGAACGTCTTGATGGCGTCTTCCCTGAACACTTGCGCGGGCTGTCACCGTTATCCAGAACCGTTGCAAATCTTGTTTACCTTAAATATTACGTACCACTTATTGATGCCGTCGCTGATTTTTCATTCGGAAAAACAAAAACAAAAATGATACAAGACGTGTCAGAAAACCTTAGGACGAAAGCCTCTGATCTTACAGGCGTTTTAATGGGTAACACGGTGCCGGAGCATGAACAAAAATCTAGCGAACTGCTCATCTTAAGCAGCCTCATTCCGCTTTACTGCTCATGCCATGAAAAAGAAAAAGAGCGCATCATGTCTCTTGATGAAAAAACGCGCAATGATGAGGAAAGCGATACGCAGATCGAAAATATTTGGAAAATTTTCGATAAACGCATGGAAATGCTAACACTTCTGGCAAAGCATATTATGCCAAGCCATTTCACAGATGATGATATCGCCGCCATAGAAAATCTCTTCACCGATGATGTTGGTTTTGTCGAAATTGAAACGTTGCATGCCGAAGCAAAGAAAAAAAGTGATAATGAAAAAGACGATGATGAAGATGGCGAGAGCAGTGAAAAGTCTAAGACCAAAAAGAAAGCACGTAAAAAAGTCACTGCCGGTGGGCCTATGGGCTTCTATTCGGATAGCGGAGACGACTCAGAAGATGAGGATGATGAAGACGAGGATCATGAAGATGAAGATTCTGGCAAAGATCCGATGAACTTCTTTAAAAACAGTGACTGATTTTTCAATCTGTGCTTCACTTATACAAGAATTATTAACGAACAACCGCTAGGGGCTTTATTTTGGCTGCTACGAAAATTCTTGCCGCTTGTATTATGATGGCCGCACAAACACACGACGTGCCGCCTGCGCTGCTTGTGGGAATTTACAAGGCAGAGGGCGGAAAAGTCGGCCAAGAAGTTAAAAATACCAACGGAAGCTATGACTTAGGCCCGATGCAAATCAATACAATTTGGCTACCTGAACTCGCAAAGCATTGGGGTATCGATGAAAAAGAGGCGCACAAAAGGGTGCGGGATGATCCTTGTGTTAATACCGATGTCGCGGCATGGATTTTACGCGGACACCTCACCAGAACGAAAAATTTAGGCAAAGCTTTACAACATTATCACTCGAAAACACCAAAATTTGGATTAAAATACAAAAAACGTGTGATTAATCTGATGAAAAAAAATGGTTTAGTTAAAACTGATCGTTAATCTTTCAAGCGTAAGCTCACAGTGACATTGCGCCTTATTAAAATAACAAAACAGGTCGTATATATATGTTATTTTAAAAAAAAGCTTTCTAAGAAAGTCAATAATATGTTTAGTTATTCTTGATTTGCGTTGCAATTTTGTCTAATATTTCCAATAGACTAAGTTGTCTTTGTTTTAGGGTTTTATATTATTATGTCTCGTAACTTTCTTATTCTGCCATTACTTTGTGGTTTAGCACTTACCTCCGGTTGTTCATCAGATAATACTCAAACATTCAGTGTAGGCAGTCCCCAGATTGTCGCATCGCCCGACAGTGTGTCGATGATGCTCGCGGAATCTGCTGATCGTGCCTCTACTGCTCTTGAAACGCTCGCAGCGGTTGAGCAAGCAAGAACACCAGCAACAGCGATGTCCCCGATTGGTGATGTCCCTCAAGAATTACGCCGTACAATTACGGTAAACTGGGTTGGCCCCATAGAACCTATTGCCAAAACACTTGCGGATCGTGCAGGGTATGGCTTCTTGGTTTTGGGTAGCGAACCGTCCGTTCCTGTTGTTGTTTCCATTGATGCCGAAAACTCACGCGTTGTTGACGTGCTGAGAGATGTCGGCCTTCAACTTGGTAAGCGCGGCGATGTCAAGGTTGATGCCCGTGCCCGCATGGTTGAGATTTACTACGCTCCTAATGCAGGACTTGGCGGCTAAGAGAGGTTACAATAATGCGTTTTCTTTTAACTACAAGCCTTTGTGCACTGGTTGGTCTGTCATTTGTATCTGCGCCGCAGAACGCACACGCCAAGGGGTCTGTTCTTCCAACAGACAAAGAAGTTCCCCTAACGACTGCGGATGAAAGACCGGTTAAGCTTAAGGAACTTGTACATTACGTTCCGATAGAGAGTGTTGAAGGCATTGAAGAGCTTCCAATAGATATCAGACTAGACGCTCTTAAAGAGGCTGCCGTCTCTTTTGGTGCACGTGGTGGTTTAGCAAAACGTACATTTGAGATAAGACAAGAGATTAGTTCAAGGACACGCTATCTTGATCGTGTTTTCAATTTTGCACAGCTTTTAGTGGCCGCCCCATCCGGTTTTTTGATTGAGCCGCCGATTATTACCGAATCTATGAATGCCATGTTGATTGATATTGACGGTCAAACTGCAGCGGTGTCCGATAAAATTTATAATATCATACGCAATGCGCGTATTGTATCTGCGCCAAGAACGTGGCGTCAGTATCTTGAGCGTGAATGGGGTGAGGTTATGCCTCCACCTGATATTCTTACGCCTCAGAACGACGAAGAACGTCAAATTTGGGCAACGCACGTTAAAATGGGTTGGGAGCAAGGGTACCAGCAAGCAGATGACATCTTCAAAGAAGACTTAGCTAGACTGGACTCCGATTTTCAAGGTATGGTCAGATACAGAATGCTTCTTGCTCAAGGTATGGTTTCCCCCCCTTATGCGCTTCAAGTTGATCGTGGCGTAACAGGTGGTGGTGACGAAATGCGTGTTGGTGATCGCGCTGTTCAAATCACCGGTATCCCAGAGTTGATGACCGGAGCAGATACATGGAAGCCCGCAAGCCGGTAAGCCTTGTTAAGGCTGAAGATAGTCATGCGAAAACGTGGCCTGACGAGCCTCAACGATTCGCACAAGAGGACATTGACGATTTCCTTTTGTGGTGCGTTAAGCAAAATTCTTCAGACATTACCATTCAAAGTGAACGTCCCGTTTATAACGAAATCAGTGGTGAACTTTACCCTGGTACGTTTCGCGCCCTTGATGCCGCGGATATGGCTGTATTCCTAGAAAAATTATACGGGCCGGAGGCTCAGGCACGATTGGCATCCGGTAGAGATTTGGACGTTTCGTACGAAATCAGGCCAGACCGTTACACGCGTATTCGTTTTCGTGTGAACATCACAGCGATCCTGACAAAAGGCCGTGACGGCGCGCAAATTACAATGCGTTCCCTACCCAGCGAACCGCCCACAATGAGTGACTTGAATATCGAGCAAGAAATCAGGGACGCATGGGCTCCAAGACAAGGGCTTGTTGTTATTACCGGCCCGACAGGTTCAGGTAAAAGTACGTTACTCGCGGCGGGTAACCGCATGCTGCTGGAACGTCCGCGTGGATGTGGTAAAATGCTGACATACGAGGCACCGATTGAATATGTCTATGACAGCATTCAAAGCCCGCGCTCTTTAGTATCGCAAACCGAGATTCCGCGACATCTTCCGAATTTCGCGCATGGTGTTCGTAACGCCTTGCGTCGTAAACCTGAAATTATCCTTGTTGGTGAGGCACGTGACCGCGAAACTATTAATGCTTCAATCGAAGCGGCGCAAACCGGTCACGCCGTTTATACGACAACGCACACATTAGGCGTTGCCAACACAGTCCAACGTATGCTTTCAACCTATGAGATGGAAGAACGTGAAGAACGTGCCGTTGCCTTGATGGAAACACTTCGTCTGATTGTAACGCAGGCATTGGTATCGCGTATTGGTGGCGGTCGTTGCGGTGTCCGTGAATGGATGTCATTCCCTGATGCTTTGCGTGAAAAGCTTATGGATATGCATTTTACAAAATGGCCAAATGAGATTCAGCGTGCGATCCCCCAGTTTGGGCGTACCCTAGAAAACTCTGCCGCCAGAGCATTTGAGAGCGGTCAAATTGACAGGCGCGCTTATCTCTTGCTTTCCAGCAGCACAGGTGCTTAAATATTAACTCTACATTAGCGTTCACGAGATATACTATCTCATCGTATTTTTTTGAAGCAAGGAGACTTTCTTGGTAAGAGAATTAGAGAACATTGAAGCCAAAATGAATTGGCACTGGCGCGACTCAATGCGTACCGTAAGATTTATGGGCTTTGATGCCCGCGTTGCTTTTCTAATTCCCATTTGGCTTTTGTATTTAAGATGGTCAACAATCATTCTTTCCTTTGCCGTTTTTTACACCTTTAAATTCCTTGAAAATAAAGGCCTGACTTTCCCTTCTGCTATACGCGCGCTCCGTAGTTGGCTGATCGGACGTTCCCGTCCCGGTATTCTTGGTTTAAGCAATCATAAATTCATTGATTATGGCTAAAAATATCATTGAGCACGCTATTTTTTCCTTTTAAAGCAATGAATTGACTTAAAGACTTGAATTCTCTTGCATAGATAGATATTCTCTTGATGTTGGCACATAGAGTGCCGCTATTTGTATGTTATTGTTATGCATCGTTAATTACGATTGGGAATCAAAAAATGCCTTCTAAATATAATCGCTTTCTTCTCTCTACATGCTTGCCAGTTATGGCCTTAGGTTTATGTTTATCCGCACCATCTGCACATGCAGGTTTTGAATGGACACCACCTGAAAAAACAGAGCCCGTAAAAGTGATGCCCGCACCTGAAATGGAAATCCCAGAGCCCGTTGCTGTTGACCCTGTCATGAGTGAAACACTCGAAGATGCTGCGGTAGAAATCGAAGTGGAAATGGAAGAACCACCAATCGCCATCACGGTTATTGAAGAAGAAATGGTAGAGCCGGAGCCTGTAGAAGAAGAAATCGCAACAGAAGTGGACATTGAAGACGTTGAGATCGTTGTGATTGAAGAAGAAAACGCGCCTGAAGAAATCGTCAAAGTTGCAGAAGAGCCTGCGCAAGAAGAGATGATTGAGATTGTCGAAGAAACTATTCAAGAAGAAGTTATCATTGTTGAAGATGAAAAGGACGTCATAGAAGATGTCGTTGTTATTGAAGACGATGTTATTGTCGAAGAGCAGCCCATTGAAAACGCAATGACTGAACACCCGCAGGAAAAAGTTGTTATAGAAGCAATGGACGTTGAAAACTCTCCTGCGCCGATTAAAGACATGACTGCAAAAAATGAAAATACTGCAGCGCAGTCTTTAACAATCAACCCATACCCTCTTGAAGAAGAAGAAAAATTGGCCAAAGTCGAGCCAAAGGAAGTAATTCATTGGAATACACCTGAAACCTTTGATGTGATTGAAGGTTTTGGTTCAGACATGCCGCTGGCTTTGGCTTTGCGTCAGATTGTACCGCCACAATACGCATTTTCATTCGGAGATGGTGTAAATGCCGGTATGCGCATTTCATGGCAAGGTGGCAACCCTTGGAATCAGGTTCTCTCCAATGCACTCGCACCGCATGGCGTCGCGACATCGATAAATAACAAAAAAGTTTTACTGCGCCTCGCAGAAACAACTGAAGCAGAAAGCTCCACCGCAGCGAACACCGCGCCGGAAACGACAGAGGAAGCACATCCTGCGTTTGAAGATGACGTTGCTTCGATTGATAAAGTTGACGTTACAGAAGAAGCCGTTGAGGAGGTATCAGAAGAAATTTCTGAAATGGCCAAAGACGTAGAAGAAACAGTAGAAGATAATGTCGATGCCGTGCAGGACGCTGAACAAGCGCCCGAGGAAGCGATGAATGACGCATTGAAAGAGGTCTACGGCGATGAAACGCCAGAAGAGCCGATTTTGGATACTGAACCACTTAATATGGATACGGCAGATGACAAAGGCGCATCCAATTCTATGGTTGAAGAACTTCTGGAGCCTATCGAAATGACGGCCGAAGAAGAGGAAGAGATGCCAACACCTGATATGGATAAGCTCTCGCAAACAGCAAAAGAAGCGGAAGAAAACATTAATGCCGTTGTACAGCGCGTTGGCATTAAAGACCCGGGTCCTGTAGAAAGTACGCAGCCAATGGCTAGCGATTTAGAAAAAAAAAACTAAATCCTTAGACGAATCCACGACTCAAATTCAAAATACAAAATCAGGCAGTGAGCTAAGCGCACTGTCTGATAGTCTTTTGGATGCAGATGAGAAGCTCTTGAATGAAATTGCACCCTCTGCAATCGCATGGAATGAAAATGAAAGCACGAAGCCTGATCATTTCCGCACAATACCGAGCAATAATGTGCGCGTGTGGCAGGCGAAAAAAGGGACAAGCCTAAAAGCTGTTCTAAAAGAATGGGGCGCGGAGGAAAATATATTCATCTCATGGGACACAGACCAAACATATAAAATCGATCAAGATACATTCATAAGCGGTACGTTCGAAAATGCCCTCGATGTTTTGTTATCGAAAGGCCTGAAAAACGCCCCCGCATATAAAATACACGAGGCGCCCTACGAACTCCAAATCGGAGCGAATCGCTAACCCCCTGAGAATTTGAAATTTAAGCTAAATTATCCCGCCAAGAAATTCGCCAGCGACAGATTCTGCGTCAAAGACGTCACACTATAAGAGGCTTGTAATTGCGTTTGAAGGGTCGTAATACGCACGGCAACTTCATTCACATCAACATCTTCGACATTACTAACGGTATTATTTAACAATTCACTTTGGGCGATGTGCGATTCCTTTGTTTCCGTCATCTGCACACGCACTGTTTCCAGATTAAAGCGCGTCTGATCAAGTTCATCCACCGCGGTGGCCGCACGTTGCGCCATGGCGTTATACAGTTCATAAAAACTATCCTGCTGCTCGGCTGCCGTTGCGCCCGGGGCACCTTTTGCATCCGGCACACCGGGATATGCACCATCTTCATAAACATCAATGATCGGTGGCAAATTTTCATTCTTCATAACGGCAAGAACAACCATCATATCCCTGAAAGCGCTTTCATTGGCCTTGGTTGTGTATTTAAACTCGGAATTTTCATCGGCGCGAATAAAAACTTCGCCCGCCGTGTCACTACTGAGCGCACTTGAAAAACCAATGGTCGCATCGGTGATCGCATCCGGATTACCGTTTAGTGCCGTACCATCAAACAGATCACTTATAAGATCTTCTGTGGTGATAGCACCATTTTTCCAATCTGTTATCAACGTAGAAATCGTTGTATCCAACAAGCCGTTATCACTATAAGGCTCGTTCAAGCTATCCGCCCCCGCAAGTAAATAACGATCCCCCTCTTTCGCGTTTAGAAGCTCATCAAAGAAATTAAACAAATTGTCGGCATGGCTGATGGCTGACTGGAAATCAGAATCAAGAACGGCTGACGTTTTACCGACCTTTATCGCATCATCTTCAGGCGTTGCGGGATCATCGAACAGAACATCATCGCCATTTAAATGATCACCTTCCTGCAGCAAGTTAATCAACGTATTGGAAAACTCGCCCGACTGCGCCTGAAATTCTTCTATCGCGGACAAAGTCAGACTAATGGTCGTATCTGCGCGCTCAATATTATTGACGTAAATACTAATCGAGTTCAATTCAGTGCGTGAGCGCAGTGACGTTATCGCATCACTACCCAGTCCGGTATAGCTTTGCGATTTTTTCCCTGTTGCCAGTTGCGTGGAAAGTTCGGAAAGCTGGCTTTGCTGCAATCCTAAATTCTCTATTTGTCTTAAGGCCAATCCCAGTGTGGAAATACCCGTCATATTATAATCCTTCCTTCACTTACAAGAGTGCTAATAATTCATCAAAAATTTCATCTATGGCATTCACCACCCGCGCCGATGCGGCGTATGATGTTTGCACCACAATCAAAAGCCCAAGCTCTTCATCAATATTCACCCCGGATTCATCGATAAATTGCTGCTCTAGCAGGCCTTGCAATGTACTTTCGTCCGTAGAGCGTGCATTAATGAGCGATAATTCCTGTGCAACCTCATTCACAATCTTTTGGGAATAATCCTTAAGCGTAAAAGCTGATGAAATTTCGGAATCAATATCTGCCAACGGCCCTAAATTCTGGGAACGAAATTCAACAAATGTACCGCTGCCAACGGCCGTTTCAGATTGATACGGATTATCCACCAAAGGCGATGTTTCATTAATCACACCCGGCGATACAACTTGATATGTTCCAAACAAAGCCTGAACAATATTCACCCCGTCATCAACGGACACACGCCCCATTGTCGTACCCGCCAATGATGCACCAGATGTTTCAAACGGCCCGCCAGAGATGCCGATATCGCCGCCAAAATCAGGGTTCGTAAAGCTGTTACCGGGACGGAGTGATAAAAAACCGTTTGCATCAATCTGCGCCGCTAATCCTTGCACCGCGTTCAGTTTTGCAAGCAATTCCACTTCGGTATCCAGTGGCTCAATCGTAATACGCACGGGGTCATTATTGCCGACACTAACATCAAAATACGGATCTTGCGCTTCGGACGTGGACACGCCAAGTCCCAAAAAGTCAAACCCCTGCGATGATAGTGGTTCAGTTGGATCGGCAAGAATTTGAATATTACCGCCACTTTCAATCACCAATTCACCATTCGCGCCAGCCGAAACAGAAACACCATAATCTGCGACAGCATTCGCGAAATCACCATCTGCCATGATGTGATCAACTAAATCTTGTGCGGCGCTTGTCCCTGTTGAGACAACAGCTCTGAGATCAATTTCAATGTCATACGGTCCGCCGCCAATATCCGGATCATCAAAACGAAGGATGAGCGCGTCCGTATCAGCCGGCGGCGTTCCAAAGACATCTGTCCCGCCTGCATTCACAATATCAGTAATACTGGCGTAATTCCCTAAGCTCAGTTGACTGGCAACGCGGTTAGTCGGTGATAGGCCAAGCCAATCTTGCAGGGTTGTCGTACCTGTCGCCGCTGCCCTGATATCAATAGAGGTTGTCGCATCATTATTAATGGCTGTTTGGTAATTTACATCGCCAAAAACAAATTCGATAACCCTACGGATAACATCATTCGCACCGCTTTGTATTGTCGCACCGCTTGTTCCGCTTTGAATAAGAGTTTGATCATTCTTAACGGCGTTATTCACCTGCATAACAGACGCAAAGCCGACATATTCAACAGACACAGGCGGATCAACGGAGGGGTCCGGCGGCGTATCGGCAGGGATATTACCAGAGGCATCGGTAAACAACCGCAAGCCCTGTGCCTCGAACCGTAGGGCCATCTTATGGGCAAGCTCATCGACTTGCGCCATTTGCTTTGGCAAAGTCGTATCACGAAGCTCAATCAAGCCACCAAGCTTACCGCCCAGATTTCGGTGCGTAATATCAATGGCATTCGCATTTTCCTGCGGATCACCAACAAATATACCCGCCGCCCCATCAGGGTAGGCCGTTGTCGCCGATAATGGTGTTGGCCTAAACACAAGGTTTGTCGCCGTTTCGGAAACCAGCTCTACGCCCTCTTTTGTTTGCACAACCAAAACGCCGTCACCGCGTGTAAACGTACTGATCTCAATTAAATCGGATAAGTCCTTAACGGCTTGCCCTCTTAAATCTTGCGCAGCAGCGGTGGTTGATCCGGAAACCGTGGCAAACCTTATTTCCGAGTTCAGTTCCGCAATTTGCTCCATTAAATCATTAATATTTTGAACGGTTATTGCCGTATCTTGCTGAACATCATTGCGCAAATCGGTATAAAAATCGGCGAGATCGTTAATTTTATTCGCGGTATCAATGGCCTGATCTAATGTATCGGTGAGCAAAAATTGATCATTCGGTGAATTGGCAAGAGCAGCAAAGGAATCTTGAAGTTTCGTAACCTCTGACGCCACCGAAATATTCGCGCTTGGGCTACCGTTAAACCCATCAATACGGTCTAAATACTCGGACTGGACATCATAAAAACTGACCGCGCTAACCTGCGTCCATAGATCGCGCTCTAAATTAAGATCAACATTACGTATGATTGTCTCACCAACAACACCGATGCTTTGCCCATCGACAGTTCGGGAGCTTTGAGGCAAAATTTTCCGTGTAAATCCTTCCGTACCAACATTGGCAATGTTGGTCGAAATCACATCTATTTGTTGCTGATTCACCCGTAAACCGGACAATGCCGACGATAAACTGGATAATCCCATGCCACATCCTCTTACTATTACACAATGGTATATCTAACGCGCAGCCCACACATGTGGATTGCTTTGATATACAATGCAAAAGGGATGCCAGTTCTGTAGGGATGGCAAAAGTTAGATAGAAAAGTGTTGTTAGGAATTCAGGTCTAGTTTTGCCCCTGTGGCTCCTGCATGGCTTCGAACATACTTGAACCAACGTCTTCAACGCGGATCTGTAGCTCTTCTTCGACCAAAACAGCCGTCAGCATTTCACGACGTAGCAAAGATTCAAAACGATCACGCTGATGCATTAAGGCAATCGCATCCAATGACGCACCAATACGCTGCACGTTCACCGGTTTATCATACAAGTTAGTATAGAAATTAGGGCTTTGGTAAATCTTTTTGGTTAAGACTTCCATTTGCGCGTAATAACTTGGTCTTTCACCAAGCATTTCATCAATCTGCTCTTCTACCGTCAAATCAACTGCGTCAGTCACAGAACCGTTACCGTTCATATCCAATGGCGTCATACCAAATTCACGCATCATGGCCTTCATGTAAGCCCAGCCAGCATCTTCCGTTAATGTTGCCGGCGCCGGACGAACTGTAACAACAGGAACCTGACCAAATGCAGCAGGTGTCGGAGCCGTTGCCGTTGCTGTTGTTGGAATACCTGCGGGCGCGCGTGATTTCATACCGACAAGGTTAACAAACGAAGTATGCGCAACACCCATTTTAGCCGCGTAGCTTCTGGAGGAAAAGTGCCCCCTCGGGTCTCGCTTCAATGCTTCGATATCTGCGATATCAAACGTGGTTGGAAAATAAAGATGTTTGGCCAAAGCAATAATGTCTTCTTCATCATTTGTCGT
Source organism: uncultured Alphaproteobacteria bacterium (assembly GCA_964015995.1). GTDB lineage: Bacteria > Pseudomonadota > Alphaproteobacteria > Micavibrionales > Micavibrionaceae > UBA1672. The sequence continues at coordinate 189 of CAXHFH010000024.1, read as the reverse complement.
AGCAGTATCGGTAAAGTCCACATCAAGGGTAAGTTTCTTATCCAATGTACGCGTGTAATCGATATCTTTGTTTAAACGCTCGACATTTACGCCCGTGGATGCCCCCGTAAGAACATTACAAAAGGCCTCAGTTGCCTTACCAGCTGTCTCTTATACACATCTGACGCTGCCGACGAATCCAGAGGTGTG
>CAXHFH010000023.1:0-23912 GCA_964015995.1 uncultured Alphaproteobacteria bacterium | reverse complement strand
CAAATCATCAAAATCTAAGCCGCCTCTTTGCTTTTTTAATTTACTATACTTCTCAAGAACGCTATGCCCGATAATCAACAGATCACGTGTCATCGCCGCAGACTTCGAAGCTTTTATAGTATTCTCCGCATCCAATATGCGCTCTGCTTCCTTGAGAAGGACGTCTACTGTATCGGGGTGTTTCTTTTTTATATCTGCCGGCGGGAACGAAACCTTGTGAATTGTCCCGTCCGTTTTGGTTAGAAAGCATTCGCGATAATCCAAATACTGTTTGGACCGCTCTTCAGCCGATGCCGACAACCAACGGATCATTTTCTGGGCTCTGGCAGGGGCTTTCTTCCCCTTATCCTGCAACATAAATTCCGCTACATAGCGGAGCCCTTCTTCATCAACAGTTTTGTCATTACAAAAATCACCAATAATATCATCTCTGTGCAGCCCTTGCTGAATGGCGTAAAAATCACAAAGCGCAGCATAAACATTATCAAAGCTTTCATATTGCTGTAACAGCCCTGCCATTTGTTGCCGTTCACCACATATTTGCTTAACCAATGTTGAAAATGTTTTTTCATCCAGTTCGGTGATCACAGCGTTAACCGCATCACCAAGCGGTGAACCCGCTTGCTCTGACTTTTGAGAATATTCAATAACTTGGCTCTGTGCACTACGCATTAATTCGGAGCTTTCAGCCTCTTCTATCGTAGAGAAGTTTGGCGGCAACCCCGCCTCAACCGGAAAGCGTCCCAATAAAGAATTACAAAAGGAGTGGATATTCATAATTTGAATACCACCAGGGCAATCAATGACATCTGCAAATAATCGTTTTGCTGCGCTGATATGCCTATCTTCAGGGTCGTAACCCAATAATTGCCTTAGTGTATAGCGCAACGATTTTTTATTTTCACTGTGATCAATATCCATCACAGCCCATGAACCGAGCATTGTATTCAGACGGACAGCCATTTCATTGGCCGCAGCCTTAGTGAAGGTAAGGCAAATAATACGGTTTGGCGGTGTGCCAGGCCTCTCATCTTCACGCGGTAGCAGCAAGCGCAGAACACGATCCGTTAGAACTTTGGTTTTACCCGTCCCTGCAGATGCCCCCACCCATACTGAATGATCGGGATGGGACGCCGCATGCTGCGCAGTATTAGGGTCAATAGATTCAACAGTCGAGAGACTTTCGGCTATACTCATAATTCCCCCCCATCCGCACTATCGCTTTCTAAAACACTCCACTCTTTAAGACGCGACACATGCTCGTAATCATTGAAACGCGGTGCATTTTTGCTGTCTGGGATGCAATAAAAAGGCGTTTCAGGTTTACGGAAAGTTTCAACTAGATGCCCTAAACCTTCACGCACAATTTTCACTGTCTCACTAAGGTCACCGTCAATATAAGTAACCTCACCTGCTTTTCTGCCTCCACTGATTTTCCAATAGCCCAGATAGTTTGCCTTGCCCACAGGAATCGTTTTTTGTTCTGCGTTTTCAGTTTTAAACTCACCGTCGGCAATCATAATCGCCTCTAGCGGAAGTTGAGCAAGCTTGCCCTCTTTTAATGCTGTTTTACTAAATTGTCCGCCAGACTTATAATCAATCAGGGCATATCCATCGCCTATGCGGTCGATACGATCTGCTCTACCATGCAAATTGAACGACGCGCCTGCTATATCAATGTCGACACTGCCTTTTGCCTCACTGAGCATAAATTTTGTGTTTTGACGCCACTCTTGCTCATTTTCTACAAACCACTGCGCAATTTGAATAAAACGCGGCCACCAATAATGTACAAGCTCTTGATCTTCCACTTTTTCAGCTATCACTTCTTTTGCCGTCACAAGAAATTGATCAACGGCGTCTGGCGGAAGTTGTTCAGGATATTTCGCAACAAATATATCTAAAATATCATGCAGCACTGCGCCCTTTAATGCCGCGTCATTATCTTGTTTTAAGGGTCGTATCTTGCGCAACTTCAAAACGTAATACATATAAATCGCATAAGGATCCTTAAGCCACGTATCAACTTTTGTCACTGAAACGCCGCTCGGCCTTGCCTGAACGGGTGGACGCGGTTCCGGGCGCCCATAAGGTTTTGCGTCAGCATGATCAAGCGCCTTCGCCCATTGCATGTAAGGCTTTACAGATAAATCATCCAAAGATTTATCCGCCGATTTCATTAATGTGTTCAGACGATCCAGCCAGCGCGAAGGAATTGTCGGTGCTCCATCAACCTTAACCGAGCGCGTCATAATTACGTGCGGCGCACAAAAACCTTGCATAAAATCATGCGCAGCAAAGCCAACAGCTTGTTCGATAGCAGGCAACCCAAAGCGCGAGCGCATCGGACGTGACATCCATGGATCATGCTTGCTTTCCGGCGGCCACACACCTTCATTCAACCCGCCAAGGATCACAGTGTCAGCATGGGTAAGGCGTGCCTCAAACCGTCCGAGTATAAGAAGGCGAGGATGTAAGCCATAAGGCACGCGCACCTGCACATCGCGCATTAAAGTAGCAATCACTTTGATATACTCATCATAAGAAACATCAGACATCAAATGTGCGTGCTCCAGAAAATGCGTAAAAAACTGCGCTGCTGCTTTCCCCGTATCTCCTGTCCATAATCTTCGTTCACCACTTGCTTCTGTTGACTTCGCTAAATTTTCCAATGTGGTGATATGCGCCTTGAGCAGATCAGGAACTGGTGTTGGGTTTTCTTTTTTTGCCAGTAAAAACAAATCGGATGCCGCAGCATAAAAGTCACCAATGAAGTTGAATAGCTCAGACAATGCCTTATCATTTTCAATTTTCTTGCGCAGCATTTCATGGGAATAAATAATATCCTCATTGCGTAAAATTTCGTGTTCTAACTGTTTTACCAGCGCGTTATATTTTGAAGGTTCATACCCAAAGAGACATAGACCACTTTTAAGCAAAGATAAGAATGAGGCAGGATCAAAATTCCCCTTAAACGCCTCTAATGCCAGAAGTATAAATTTCCCTAGCTTAGTATCCGTAAGGTTTTCACCCGCGGAATCATCTATCTCTATGCCCCACCTCTGGCAAATACCTTTTACCCGTCGCGCTAGATTTCGATCTGGTGTAACCAACGCGATAATATCTTCTTTCTGTTCAAGCGCCTGACGCATCACAAGCGCGATGACACTTGCCTCTTCTTGTTGCGCAGCACAACTATAATATTCAAGACCATTTAACATGCTCGTTAAATCTTCTTGATGTGCAAAGTCTTTCCACTGATATGTTGATTCAGCAGGCAACATTAAAGCTGAACCCAACTTATATCGAGATGATTGCGGCTCTTCCTCGACTAAGTTTTTCACTGCCGAGCGCTCAACACCAATACTTTCAATCAAAGACTTCAAACTGTTTTGCGGATGAACTTCCGTGATAGTCCCCCAAGCATCATCATCCATATTAAAATCTAAGCCAGGCAATATAACCTTTCCCACAGGCAACGCCGAGACAACATTCAAAACATCTGCCGCTGCAGGAATGGACCCCGTAGAGCCCGCAGCAATAATAGGATAATTAGGCGGCGTCTTTTGCCAATGGCTCGCCAAAGCATGCAGCAAAATGTTACGTCGATCTGATGCCTCTATCACATTATTTGCTTTTAGTATTTCCGGCCATGCTTCACTGATAATTTTTAAAAACTCTAATGTGATCTGCCAATGGGCCGCGAACTCCTCAGGCACTATTTTGTGCAAGTCCGATAAGTCTAAACCTTCAACAATGACTTCATCCATAAATTGACATAGTGCGCGGGCAAGCTTTAATGCGTTATCAAAGCCTTGCTGAAATTCAGGAACGCGGCAAATTAGTTTCGCCAGTAGCAATTGGCGTTTTAATGGTGTGATTGCAGGCGGAATATCTAAAAAATCTTGTGCGGAACCAAACATCAACAGCGATAACTCGTCCTCATCCACCTCCCCCAATGGCATCATTTGCGGCAAGAGCATCGGCTTACCTTCATTTAACGAAAGGAAGGTATCGCGTAAAATACGGCATGTGCGGCGTGTAGGAAGCAGGATCCTATAACGCGTCAAGGATTCAGGCGCACCTTTCGTTTTATCAAGCAAATAAGCAGCCAAAGTTTTTGAAAACGGCAATCCTGATTGAATATTATAAACGCTACGCCCTGCCATTTACTCGCCTTCACTTTTTTTGAAATGCGCATCAACAGCCGCCAGGTCATCGGGCGTGCTGATGTGGTGCCAGTCGCCGTCATGCTCAATAGCATAGAACTGCTCTTGCGCTTCACATGCGTCCATAATCTCCAGAAATGAGAATTTCTTATTTGTATATCCTTCATATATACGCGGATGATTCAGACGGATATTCGTCCACATATATGCACCGCTTTTATCATGAGACCGCTTCACCGTCCCATTATCTTCAATATCATAATCCCCAACGCCTTGCGTTAACTCCATTTTGTTGGTGGCTTGCATCAGCGTTAAAATACCCATTGTGTCACCATCCCATGCTACGGCGAGTTTTTTCAACGCAGACACATCACCATCTGTCCAAAGGTTGTCCCCCGCGATCACGTAAAAAGGCGCATCGTCAAAATAATGTAGGGCATTCACCACGCCGCCGCCCGTATCGAGAATTTCATCTTCCAGTGACACCTGAATGGTTATACCATCATGCTGCGCCATATAATCTGCCATATGCTGCGCCAGAAGTTCCGCGTTATAATGCGCATTGACGACAACGTAAGATATGCCTGCTGCGCGTAATTTATCTAATGTTCGCCATATTAGACTACGCCCGTTCACCTCAACCATTGGCTTGGGCTTATCATTCGTATGTGGACGAAGGCGTGTGCCAAACCCCGCAGCCAGAATAAGAGCTTTATCCGGAATGTTATGATTTTTCATGTTTTATAATCTCTATTGTTCGTTTATCCGGATGATTATTATAACCCGATAATGTTATCTCTATTGCATCTTTAGGCTTCAATGTCCCTAAGCGTTCCGGCCATTCCACCAGAACGACGCCATCTGCTATCGCTTCCTCCCATCCTATTTCATAGATTTCGGATGAGTCGCTCAAGCGATACAAATCAAAATGCCAAATCGTGCCTTTAGGCGAATCATAGGATTGTACCAGTGTAAATGTCGGGCTAGGAACCTCTAACTGCTCATCACCGCACAACGCTCTGATCAAAGAACGGCTAAATACAGTTTTGCCCATCCCTAAATCCCCTTGAAGCAAAAGGACATCCCCTTGCGCAAGCAACTTAGAAAGATCACGGGCGAATTTTTGCGTTTCTTCTTCCGAATGGGTTTCAATGCTTTGATTCTTAACGCTCATAGATATGATTTATAGATCAGAAGCTGCGTTGTGAAAAGATCCGTCTGGTGTTAGAATTTTGATATGCGGTATTTTATTTTCCTTTTCGCCATACTAACTTTACTTCCTAAGCCGTTAGCTGCGCAGGAAATAACAGCGCAACCTATATGCTTCACTGTTAGAAATGCCTCCGAGCACAGGATTTATGGTGAAATCGGAACAACGCAAATAGCCGCAGAGGATGGACAAAAAATTCATCACACTGGCAGTTTTCGGCTCGAACCTGCAGGCAAACGGCATGCAAAAAAAGACTACTTACTGGACCGTGCAGAATTTTGTTCCTCCGGCCCTTTTTATCCAGGAAGACAGCTCGAATTTATCCTACGGACACTTATTCCGGTTTTTTCATGTAAGTTCACACCAGAGCTTGGTGAAATCGTCGTCCAAACAAAAAGAATTAAGCAAGACGGTCAGGAAATCACCAAGTTTTGGGCTAACTGCCTATAGCGCGTATTCTATACTTCAGTATGTTCTTTGGGCAGAGTAATCGTTACCGTTGTACCCTTCTCGGGCTCTGACTCAAGATCAAACGAACCATTGTGCAACGATACAATATTACGCACGAGTGTTAATCCGAGCCCTGCACCGCGTCCCTCTTGTCCTGCGCCATCAATACGTTCAAATGGCTGTAACACTCTGGCCTGATCACCATGGTCAATACCCGCACCATTATCTGCCACAGTTAGCTTAATGCCGTCTTTTTGACGTGCAGCATAAAGCTCTATGATGCCGCCCTCTTGTGTGTTCGCAATCGAGTTTCTCACGAGACTAATGATCGCCTGTTTGATACGTGGCTCATCAATATCCACTTTGCCAATGTTAGCAGGACATTTTAAAGTGACTTCAATTTTTTGCTTACGCGCCCACTCTTCAACCAGATCACGTACACTTTCCATCATATCCTTAATTGATGTTGGTGTGATCTCCAACTCCATTTGTCCCGCTTCAATCGTTGATAGGTCAAGAATGTCGTTAATCAGGCTCAAAAGACGTTCACTTGCACCGTGAATGTCTCCTGTATATTCTTTTTGCTTAGCATTTAATGGGCCAAAAAATTCCTGCGTCAGCATCTCATTGAACCCCATAATGGCACTCAAAGGGGTTCGGAGCTGATAAGATACATTCGCTAAAAAGTCGAGTTTTAGCTTTTCGGCAGTTTCAAGAGCAATATTCTTTTCGCGCAACGCTTTTTCAACACGAACTGTATCGGTAACATCCGTATAAGTAATCAAAACACCACCATCAGGAAGGGATACAGTGGCATAATCAACTAACGTATTATCATTGCGCTCGAGACGACCTTCATTCACAGAGCGATCAAGGCCAATAGAAACCATGCGCGCCTTAATTTCAATCCAATCTGTTTCGTTGAAAAACCCTGACACTTTATCGGTGATGCGTGTGATGTGCGGTTCACCCTCTAGCGTTTCTGGGTCAAAAGCCCAGAGACGCGCAAACGCGGGGTTCCAGAGCTTCAGTCGACCATCACCGCCATACACGGCAACACTTTCGGCGAGATTATCCAATGTTTCCCTTTGAACAGCAATAAGCGTGTTGTACGAAGATTCTAGTTCTAAACGACTTGTGACATCCTCAAATGTCATCATAAGACCACCAAGTTTATGTGGCACAACAAGCATGCGAAACGCTGATCCGTCGGGCAGATAAAGCATATCATCATGCGGGTCAATTAGACCTGTAAACATATCAAGCCAGCTTTTCTTATAGAGTTTAAAATCAGCCTGCTCAGGAAGCCTACGCGTTTCACGCAATTTTTCCATGATGTCACCAAGTTTAGGCTTGGTGTTGAGCCATCCTTCTTCTAACCCCCAAAGCTCTGCAAAGGCAGAATTATAAAACTCAAGGACCTGATCTGCATTGTAGATACTAATCGCAGATCGTAATTGCTCCAACAAAGCACGCATAGCCGCTTCATTATTCTCGACCTTACTCTGAACGTGCTCTTCTTCAGTGATATCTTCAACCAAACCGACGGTTATATTTTTTCCTTTAACCGGTATTTCAGTGATTTTAATCAGTAAGCGCGCACCGCCCAAAACTTCATGCATTTTAATCGTCTGAGCACAGCCTTCCTTGATTGCCTTTATAGCCAAATCACCACCATAAAGGAGGTTCTTTTCCTTTGGCTTACGCTTGCGCGTTTTAGAAACAATCTCTTTTTGCTGCGCAATAATTTCACTTGGTGTTGCTTTTACCATTTTTGCATAGGCAATATTACACCAAATTATGGCCTGCTTATCGTCCCTTATCCACACAGGGTGGGGCAACGCATCAAGAGTGTCCTGAAGTTTATCAATATCAGCAAGCAAAGCATGCTGATCTTCTTCATCTGCACGCTTAGATACGGAAACATCCTCTAACCATAGAACATTGAAATGGTCATGCCCTGATAAATCAGTTCCTCTAGTGCCGGACATTTTCAAGGTTTGGGAAGTGTCTTGTGTGTGTACAGTGATCGAAAAAGGCGTGCCATCAGAAAACAACCGATTAAACATGCCTTCGAAAGCCACGGAATCATCTGAGTTCAAGCATTTTTGAATATCACTGAGTTGATCAACAGCGTTAACACCTAAAATATCACAAAACCCCTTAGAATACGCCACACTGCCGTCAACAGACCATCCGCAGTATTCCCCCGGAACAGCCGACAAAAAGGCCTCTAAACGCGCTTTTTCAGCATGAAGACGAGCCTTTGAACCGAAATTATCAAAGACATTCAAAAAACTGGAAGATGCTTGTTTTTTCTGAGTAACCATAGCTTATTGATTCTGGTGTGAATTGTACAAAAAGACAAGAGAGAAAATCACGTGATAAAAAAAGGCCGCCAATATGTTTGGCGACCTTCGAATGATTAGAATAAATAAAATTAGTATCTGTAAGCTTCGCCTTTGAAAGGCCCTTTAACTTCGACACCAATATATTCAGCTTGTTCTTGAGACAATTCAGTAAGCTTCGCACCAACTTTTTCAAGGTGAAGTGCAGCAACTTTTTCATCCAGATGCTTCGGCAAAACGTAAACTTTGTTTTCGTATTTGTCGTGGTTCTTCCATAGCTCGATCTGTGCCAATGTTTGGTTTGTGAAAGATGCACTCATCACGAATGAAGGGTGACCTGTTGCACAACCAAGGTTCACAAGACGACCTTCTGCAAGCAAGATAATACGCTTACCACTTGGGAATTCGATCTCATCAACCTGCGGCTTGATGTTTGTCCATTTCATGTTGCGTGTTGGCTCCACCTGAATTTCATTGTCGAAGTGGCCAATGTTACACACGATGGCACGGTCTTTCATGTCACGCATGTGATCAACTGTGATAATGTCTTTGTTCCCTGTTGTGGTTACAAAAATATCAGCGCGCGGCGCGGCATCTTCCATGGTTGTTACTTCAAAACCATCCATTGCCGCCTGAAGCGCACAAATCGGGTCAATTTCAGAAACCATAACGCGCACACCTTGTGATGCAAGAGATTCAGCAGACCCCTTACCAACATCACCGTAACCACAAACCATGGCAACCTTACCGGCCATCATAACATCTGTTGCACGGCGGATCGCATCAACAAGTGATTCACGGCAGCCATATTTATTGTCGAATTTTGATTTCGTCACAGAATCATTAACGTTAATGGCGGGCGCTTTCAAACGGCCTTCTTCAAACATTTTGTTCAAGAACAATACGCCTGTTGTTGTTTCTTCGGAGATACCCTTAATGTCATCCATTAATTCCGGATAATCTTTATGTGCAATTGCGGTCAAATCACCACCATCATCCAAGATCATGTTCGGAACCCAACCATTCGGGCCTTTGATTGTTTGGTGGATACACCATTCGGCTTCTTCTTCTGTCTGGCCTTTCCAAGCAAAAACAGGAACACCAGCTGCGGCGACAGCGGCAGCAGCCTCATCTTGTGTTGAGAAAATGTTACAGGAACTCCAGCGAACCTCTGCACCTAATGATGTCAATGTTTCAATCAACACGGCGGTTTGAACGGTCATGTGCAAACATCCCGTGATACGTGCGCCTGCAAGTGGCTGTTCATCTTTATATTCTTCACGAATTGACATCAAACCTGGCATCTCATCTTGCGCCAAATCGATCTGTAGACGTCCGGCTTCGGCCAAACTGATATCTTTAACTTTGTAATCCTGCTCTACGGCCTTTGGATTTGCGGACATTTTTTTCTCCTTAAAACTTACGAAACATGCTAAAAACTTTTTGCGAAAGTGACTAAAACATTTTTTTTTCTAAAAACCAATGGTAATATTAAGGTATGAGCATAAATTTTAATGAAAAAAGCGCCAATGAAGGCAAATTAGAGGACACTGCACCTCCTGAGAAGCGGAAACGTGAAGATCCGGTAGAACGGGAGCTTCGCACGGGTGAACGCAAACGATTCGTATATAAGCCCAATCCTATGGTGGATCGCGCATATCAAATCTTTGAATATACGCCTAAAAAGGGTACATATAACCATGTTGGGGACTATGTTCTTGTAAATAAAGAAGAACCGCGTGACATCACAGAGAAAAAAATGATGAATATCATGGCGCTTTTGAACAAAAAAGGTGAGATGATAGACGTTTCAGAGTTGACAAAGATAAGAATTTTGTTTACATTAGTTCCAGAAGCACAGTCTCCGGACCAGACAAAGATGATCTTTAAAGATTACGACGGTACTGGTGTTTCCAAAGATAATGCGGTGTTTACGATAAGAAAGGGTGTACTAACATGAATAATTCAGGAATGTTTACAACAGAAGCAAAAGTGACGGGTGAAGAAGCCGTTGCGTCTGCTGGTCTGTTTGGCGGAGGGTTTTCCTCTGGTCAATTGACAACTGCAAATCCAGACTTGCTATATGGTACTGCTGTTAGAAATGACGGTGTAGGTGTGGATACAGATAATACGTTGTCCATTTAGGGTATTAACGTAATATAGAATTTTTAAAGGCGGGAATTTCCCGCCTTTTTCTTATCCAAAACCTTAAATAATAAAATTTATGTGACTGCTAACGCCCAATCACTCTCAGGTGGCTGCCAATTCATATCAATTTTCCCATCAGGCGTCAGACCCAATCGCGCATTATAATCTGCTAATATCTCCTCACGCTCTGCTCTGGTTTCTATATCAAGCAAAACATCAAACAACTGCTCTGCTTCATCTGTGTTCACGCGAGATGCTATTTCTTTTACCACAGGGATACTGTCAACTTTGGCTGACACATTAGTAAAGCCTGCGCCAATCAATAGCGCCGTGTATTTTGGATCTGATGCCATATCGCCACATATACTAACCGGTATTTCACGCTCCTGCCCTACTCTGGTTACTTCTGATAACGCTTTCAGAACTGCTTGATTCGTCGGGTCTTTTTTAAGGATACTCTCCGAATCGTAACGATCAATGCCCAGAATACTGTGTATAAGGTCATTAGAGCCAACAGACATAAATGCCACATCAAGCTTATCTAATTCAGTTAAAAGAGAAGGAACCTCAACCATACAGCCTAGCTTAATTGATTTTCCCCTTAAGTCTTCGGCCTGCTCATCCATCATTTTTTGAAAAGATATCATTTCTTCGTTTGATGCTATTGTCGGCACCATAACTTTTAACTTAGATTTGCACCCCTCTTCGGCTAACTCTTGCTGCAACAAAACCATGCCGCGCATTTGCTCCTTCGTCATTTTTGCTTCAAGCGTTTCACGTTCCGCCTTGGGGAGATCACTCTTATCACCCGCCAAATCAATCGTCCGTATTGTCGTACCGACATAATCCTTACCCTTAGCGTCCGCAGCAGCCATATTATGCTTAAAAATCTTTGCCCAGGTCTTCGCATTAATATTATTGTCACGCATAGATGCCGCAATTTCTGTACGGTACAAGCCGATTCCCACAGGATTGGCTTTTTTTAAGTCATGTGCCTCATCTGATAACGCGAAATTTGCATGCACATTAATTTTAACACCATCTGTCGTGATTACTGTTTTCTTTTTAGATGATTTATTCAGCAATGCTTCGGACTGATTATTCTGCGCCTCGATACGCTGTTCGTATTCTTCTATAACCGTTTTATTCGGATGCAATAAAAGCTTACCACTAGAACCATCCATGATGGCCATATCTCCATTTTTCATACGTGCCATTTCAACCTTACTTATTCGCGCGTATGGAATGCCCATGCCTGTGATTAAAATAGCACCATGACTTTCTAAGCTACCAGCATCTGTAATCGTTCCATTTACCAATGTTTGCCCCGTATCGCGATCACGAAAAGAGGATAGAGCATGCAAAGGGAAGGTTGGCGAAACCAGCAATGTGCCCTCTTGTATATTATCAAGAGTTGCTAGCGTCTTATCAGGATGCAAGTGATGTTGCATTGTCGCACGCTGCTGCTCTATTTCAACAACCATTTTCTTAAAATATGGGTCATCCATTTTTCGGAAACGTTCTAACCTATCTTCGTAAACTTCGTCCAAAGCCACTTCTGCTGATGCACCTTCCTGAATTCTATTAACGGATTCTTCTTGAATATGAGGATCTTTGACCATTCCTACTTCGGCTTCAAGACTACCAACAGCAATATCTCTGACTTCTATCATCGCATTATCGGCATCAGATAAATAATTTTCATAAGTCACAATCGTGCGATCACGTGCATCGTTAAACCTTTCGGTTTGTTCTGCCTTATATACTTCTTTGATGCTTTCCAGAGCATCTGCCGGCAGAGCACTGATTTCTTCGGGACTTAATCCAAATCGCTTTATTTTCTCGTCTTCGGAAGGCTCAATACGATCATTCTCAAGAATAAAAATGCGGCCTATTGCAATTTTTGTGCTTGCAAAGTTAGCATCAATAATCAGCGCACTGTGCGCTGCCTCGAAGTCTTCAGTAAAATCCGATGATTTTGGCTGTTCTGTATCCATTGAATTAACCCGCTTATACCTATTATATTTTTTTAGAAAATTACATGACATTCAATAATAGTGCAAGAAAAACGCCCTGTGCACTTATGCATCAACCATATTAAGAACAACGACAAACCTGGCACCAATGATTTTACCATCACGATCTTTTCTGTTCTCTGCGTAAATAATACCGTTATGGGCATTTATAATTTGTTTACATATGGATAAGCCCAAACCAGAGTGTTGGCCGTATTTTTCATGTTCCGGCCGCTCTGAATAAAATCTTTTGAAAATGTTATCTAATTGCTTTTCCGGTATTCCGGGGCCTTCATCTTCTATAGCTACAGAAACGCGCCTTCCTTGAACCGTAGCCAGAATTTTTATCGATGTTTTTAATGGTGAAAAAGACAACGCATTGGAGATAACATTTTGAAAAACCTGTATCAAGCGCCCTTCACTACCCCGAACATAAACGCTCGTATGATCCGGCATATCAAGCGTTATGAGAATACCATCTTTCAGTGCTTCATCACTATTATGCTGATTTTCAGTTTCTCGCTCTAAAGGGCTTTTATATGAATCCAACAAATTCCTAAGAAGTATTTTGAAATTGATCTTACCAAAAGCTTCGCGAGACAATTCTGCGTCTAACCGTGATGCTCCGGAAATGTCTGTAATCAAACGATCTAATCGCTCAATATCATGCTTGATTATTTCAAGCAATCGGTCCAAATCTTCCTTCTTTTTAACAATACCTGCCGTTTCCACAGCACTTTTAAGCGATGTTAGCGGGTTTTTAATCTCATGAGACACATCCGCCGCAAAAGCCTCGATTGTATCCATACGATCCCACAAAGCATGCGTCATATCACGCAAAACAATAGAAAGCTCACCAATTTCATCATTCCGATCACTCATGTCCGGAATTTCAGTGTGTTTCAATTTACCTTTTCGTACATTCTCAGCGGCACTGGCTAGTTTACGAAGCGGCCGCGCGATTACACCCGATAAATAGATTGATAAAAGAACGGTAATAAGCAAGGTCACAAGAAAAATCTTAAGGATATTAAACCATGCATCACCCAGCGCTTCATCGATATCATCACCATCACTAATGACCATGACAGCACCGACCACCCCCTTTGAACCCTTTATGTTCATCGCCGCAGTCAGTAAAAGGTCGTTATTAGCGTCACGCCAAGGAGTCATGCTGAGTTTTTTACGAAACGCCTCCACCACATCGTTATAATCATCCGCATTGTCAGAAAGCACCCCTTCAAACAACGGCAAGGTGTTATGCTGGGGGAAAATAGAAATGATCCAACCGGCCATATCTTTCAAAACTTCAACGCTTTCCAATTTGCGTTCTTCTTCACGAAGCACTTGAAATATTGGTTTTATTTTTCTTTGTTCAATGACAATGTCTGTATCCACAATCATCTTTTGATGACTATCAAAAACGAGGATGCGCTTATCAAGGGTTGCCCCTAATCTTGCAGCCAAGAGCTCCGCCTTACTCTTTGACAACCTTTCTTCGTCTTGTGCATCATTCTCTGCAACAATAGCACCTTCCGTAATCGCGGCTGTGATAAGCATAAGCTCTGTCTCGAAATGCTCAAGCTTAGAAGCAACAAGGGTTGTATGATACTGGCTGAGGTAAACCACACCAAAAATCAAAGTGATAACAGCAAGCGCGTTAACACCCATAATTTTAAGCGTAAGGTTGGTGATACGGCGCTCTTTACCGCCCCAATATAGATCGAATATTTGATCTATATCACCACGGTGTGAACCCGTTCGAAACCACCGACTAGTCTTCTTTATAGCGGTATCCGACGCCGTAGAGCGTTTCGATTTTGTCGAATCCATCATCTATTTTTTTAAACTTTCTGCGAACACGCTTAATGTGCGAATCAATTGTTCTGTCGTCGACATAAATATTCTCGCCATACGCCATATCAATAAGCTGATCTCGGTTGCGCACATGCCCCGGGCGCATTGCCAAAGCCTTGACGATTAAATACTCGGTGACTGTTAAATTTAACGGTTTCCCCTGCCATGCACATAAATGCCGCGAGTCATCCAACAATAAATCACCATATTCAATATTTTGAACTTCGTTATCAACGCCCGACGAATCCGCGCTCATAAAGTCACGTCGCCTGAGTAGCGCCTTAATACGCTCCATCAATAATCTTTGTGAAAATGGTTTGGTGATGTAATCATCCGCCCCCATACGCAGGCCTATGACCTGATCAACTTCATCATCTTTTGAAGTCAGGAAAATCACAGGAATTGCGCTCTCCTCACGAAGTTTCGAAAGCACTTCAATACCATCCATACGCGGCATCTTAACGTCGAGAACGACCAAATCCGGCTTTTCTTCAAGGATTGCCTTTAATCCGGCTTCGCCATCATTAAAAGTCTCTACCGTGAACCCTTCGGCCTCCAATGCCATAGAAACAGACATCAGAATATTGCGATCATCATCGACTAGAAAAATTCTGTCACTCATTATTATCGAAGGCTCTTAGGTTCCATAAAATTACACACACTCTCTATGATACCCTATTCAGGTGTTTGAATGAAACTTAAAACTTCACCACTCAAATAAACCGACCCAACGATCAAGATCCTGATTTCAGCAGTTTTAGACGTCATGTGACTAATCGCCTGAAAAACATTCTTATGCTCATGTGTTTTTTGATGATCAAAGCCGTATGAGCATATAGATTCTGCAATCATTTCTTTGCTCTGGCTTGTGGGGTCGGACGAAACCGGAACCACATGAAGGGCTTCTATATGCTCCAATACCGGCTTTAGAAATGCACCAGCATTCTTAGTCCCCAACATGGCGACAACCAGATGGATAGGCTTATCATCTTTCTCTTTCCATCTTTTCATTTGCTGTGCGACGGCTTCGCCCGCGCTGTCATTGTGACCGGAATCGAGCCATATTTCTGTGTTTTTAATGTCCTCAGACCACCATGGATCAAGACGCTGCATACGCCCGGGCCAATAAACTGTTTTTAAACCCTTTGCGATATCCTTATCAGTAACGGAAAAATCCTCACCAAGCATCTTTAACGTCATCACCGCCAAACCAGCGTTTAAAACTTGATGGTCTCCTGTCAAAACAGGCAACGGATAGTGTGATGACTTATTGTCACGGGTAAAGATAATCTCTTGATCACTCGTTTCTATTGTCCAATCATCTTCATAAAAAGTTGTCTTTGCGCCGACATCTGCTGCGTGAGAGCGTATAACATCATTGATAGCTACTGCGGCATCCCCATCGCCTTGATATCCGATGATACACGGCACATTTTTCTTCATGATCCCTGCCTTCGCACGCGCAATATCGCGAATATCATCCCCTAAAAAGGCCGTATGATCCATTGAGACACGGTTAATGATCGTTGCCACAGGTTTTTCAACGACATTAGTACAATCAAGCTCACCGCCCATGCCGACCTCTAATAACAAAACATCCGCAGGATGTTCAGAAAATGCTTTGAATGCCAAAGCAGTGGTCACTTCAAAAAAAGAAAGCGGCGCATCATCAATGTATGACAAAGCTTCATCTATAAGGCTTTCCAGATAGTCATCTTCAATGGGCTTTCCCGCCAGATATATACGCTCATTCACATGAATTAAATGCGGGGAGGTATAGCTATGCACCGTTTTTCCCGAGGCCTCCAAGATGGAGCGCAACATTGCAATGACCGAACCTTTACCATTAGTACCCGCAACATGGATCACAGGGGGTAAATCTTTATGCGGATTTCCAAAGCTCTTGAGTAGAGATAAATATAGCGTACGATCCCAATTCACCGCCGAACGAGTGCGACGTAACTGAAAAATTTTTTCCAGCTTCTGCTTTAAACGCTTATCGCTATGTTGGAGATCAGCCTTGTGCATCAGGGGTTTACCACTACGCCGAGGCAGCCTTTTTATTTTGCTGCCCTGTAATATCGTCGCTATTTTGCACTATATTACGTGCAGCATTTTGCGCGGCCTTCGCATAGGAAGATGCTTTCGTCGCATTTTTCTTATCATCAGCAGCAGTCTTATCACCGTCGTTAGCGGCTTTTTTATCGCTATTCTTACCGTTATCAGATTTACCATTTTTCTTTTTTCCGCCATCATCAGGGTCAATCTTACCTGGTTTTTGCGTCAAAATACTGATGATATTAATCAATGTGTTGCGCATTTTTTTACGCTCCACAACCATATCGACCATACCGTTTTCAAGAAGGTATTCGGCTGTTTGGAAATTTTCGGGTAATGTCTCACGCACGGTTTCTTCAATCACACGGCGTCCGGCAAAACCAATCATTGCACCCGGCTCAGCGATATGAATATCACCCACCATTGCAAATGATGCACTCACGCCGCCTGTCGTAGGATCAGTGAGAATAACGATGTAAGGAAGCTTAGCTTCTTTTACCATTTCAACAGCGATAATACTGCGCGGCATTTGCATCAGGGAAATCATCCCCTCTTGCATACGTGCGCCACCAGATGCAGGAATAGCAATAAAAGACGCACTTTGCTTAACCGCAAGTTCCGCCGCTGTGACAATAGCCTCCCCTACAGCTGCGCCCATAGATCCGCCCATATAACGGAAATTAAACGCCGCAATAACAACAGGCAATCCACCCATTTTCCCGCTTGCGATAGTAATAGCTTCTTTTAATCCCGTCTTGCTCTGTGCTTCTTTGATACGATCAACATATCTCTTACGATCTTTAAATTTCAATGGATCATAAGCCACTTTCGGCAAGTCAATGACATCATATTTACCATCATCGAACATCATCTCTAGGCGATCTTTAACGCTCAGACGCAAATGATGACCACAGTGATAACACACGTTATGACTGGCGTCTAAATCACGATGAAACAACATCGCTTCGCATGATGTACATTTTTGCCATAGATTATCCGGCACTTCCTTTTGTTCACTAACAAAAGAACGAATGCGCGGCGGAATAAAGTTAGAGAGCCAATTCATCTAAAAACCCTGTGTGTTTAACGCTCAGCAATTATAGAAAAACTCAAAGAAAGTCAAGATTTACGCTATGTTTTTGGCGCATTTAACACATCAGATAAAGATCGTACGAAATGTGTCACTACATCAAAATTTTTACTATTATCACTTATATCTTTTATTTTATCAACGATCGATGATCCGACAACAACCGCATCCCCTAAAGCTGACATTTCCTGTGCATCGTTTGGCGTTTTGATACCAAACCCAATCGCCAAAGGTAAATCGGTCTTTGATTTAATCATGTCGATATGGGGTTTCATGTGTTCCAGATTGGCTTTCGCCGTTCCTGTCACGCCTGTAATGGACACATAATACAAAAACCCACTCGCGCCATTTAATACGGTTTCAAGACGGTTTTCATCGGTTGTCGGCGTAATCAGGCGAATCATATCTATGCCAAGCGCATCGGTATGCTTACGCAGGTCTGCATCTTCTTCGGGCGGCAAATCAACAATAATTAAGCCATCAACACCCGCCTTCTTGGCGTCGCTCGCAAATTTTTCAAGCCCGTAGGCATAAAGCGGGTTGGCATACCCCATCAGAATAATCGGCGTTGTGTCATTGTCTTCACGAAAATCACGCACCATCTGCAAGGTGTGGTTCATATCTGCACCAGCCTTCAGCGCGCGCTGCCCTGCATGCTGAATGGTTAAACCGTCCGCGGCGGGGTCAGTGAAGGGCATACCAATTTCAATGATATCCGCACCGGACTCAGGTAAGGCTTTTAATACCTTCAGGCTGTTTTCCAAATCAGGGTCACCCGCCATGATGAACGTCACCAAAGCTGTGCAGCCCGATTCTTTAAGGGATTCGAATGTGGTTTCAATTCGACTCATGCTTCTAAATTCACCCCAACAGCAACCAGAACCTCATGCACGCCTTCTTCGAAAAATCGCTTACCGTAGACCTCGAAATCGGTTTCAAACTTGCGATTAAGGTCGCTCTGCCATACGGCTGTCCATGTATCGATCAGAGCTTTGGGTTGCTCCCCCGCCGCGCTCATCATCGCATACTCAGCTTCCTTGATTTCTACGTGATACAAATGATCCTTCATTTCCGGTTCACTTTTAATTTTATAACCAATCGTCAGGCGGTAAGGTTTTGTATGATCGCCTTCATAATCAGAATAAACCGCGTAAATCACATCATCCACACGATTGGGTACGTCTTGTCCGATGCTTTTGCCGAAGAAGGATTGCCATAGTTCGTTAATCTCCTCACTTGCTTTTTCATTGCCGGAGATCACAGCCGACAACCCGACCACTGAAAATGCCGGAATCGTCTCCAGCCCTGCTTTTACTTCGTAATTATTAGTGGCCTGTGCACTCATGATATTTTCACTCCAAGCTTATCAGCAACGGTAAATATGTCCTTATCGCCACGCCCGCACAAATTCATGACTATGATATGATCCTTCGGATAACTCGCAGCAATTTTTGCAAGATGCGCCATGGCATGTGACGGCTCTAGCGCGGGGATAATCCCCTCTAGCTTTGAACAGAGCTGAAACGCATCCAGAGCCTCATCGTCAGTGACGCTGACATACTCTACGCGCTTTTGATCGAACAACCACGCATGCTCTGGTCCGATACCAGGATAATCAAGCCCAGCAGAAATAGAATGTGCTTCTTGAATTTGTCCGTCATCATTTTGCAAAAAATAGGTCTGCATACCGTGCAGCACCCCCGCCTTGCCACCGTTTAAACTGGCCGCATGTTGGTCTGTATCAACGCCGTGCCCACCGGCCTCAACGCCGATCATCTTAACTTCATCATCAAGGAAAGGATGGAACAGCCCCATCGCGTTCGATCCGCCACCAATCGCCGCGATCAGCGTATCAGGCAGACGCCCCTCACGCTCCATCATTTGTTCTTTGGTTTCCTTACCGATGACGGATTGAAAATCACGTACCATCGCAGGAAACGGATGCGGCCCGCCGACTGTGCCAATTAAATAATATGTATCATGCACATTGGTAACCCAATCACGCATCGCCTCATTCATGGCATCTTTCAGGGAGGATGAACCTGAATCAACACTGCGTACCTCTGCACCCAATAATTTCATACGAAACACGTTCGGTGCCTGGCGCTCCACATCTTTTGAGCCCATGAACACCGTGCAGGGTAAATCAAACAAGGCACAGACGGTGGCCGTCGCTACGCCGTGCTGCCCTGCGCCTGTTTCGGCGATAATACGGGTTTTGCCCATACGCTTGGCAAGTAACACTTGCCCAATACAATGGTTAATCTTATGCGCGCCTGTGTGGTTCAGTTCATCGCGCTTGAAATAGATTTTTGCACCGCCGAAATGCTCCGTCGTTTTTTTCGCAAAATAGAGCGGTGACGGACGACCTATGTAATTTTTTGCTAAATCATCAAATTCCGCCCAGAAATTCGGATCAGCCTTGGCTTCATTCCATGCCTTTTCAACGGATAAGATCAACGGCATCAAGGTTTCGGCAACATACCGCCCGCCATACTGCCCGAAATGCCCGCGCTCATCAGGCTGATTTTTATAAGAGTTTGCTGTCATGGATCGATTTATACCCCGTTCACGGCCTCAATAAAAGCCCTGATTTTGTTCGTATCTTTCACGCCCCGCGTACTTTCCACGCCCGATGACACATCCACAGCGTTAGGTTTAAGAACGGAGAGAGCATCGCGCACATTCTCAGGACTTAATCCTCCTGAGAGCATCCACGATTTATCAAATGATTTGCCTGCCAATAAGGCCCAGTCGAAGCTATGTCCTGTGCCACCCGGCATAGAGGGATCAGAAGATTTGGCATCAAACAGATACCAATCGGCGTCTTTATATTTACGAGCTTGATCTATGTCCGCTGCTTCACGCACAGGAAAGGCCTTAATAATGGGCATTTGGTATTTTTGTTTAATTTCAGAAACGCGCGCGGGCGTTTCTGCTCCATGAAGCTGTATCATATCAAGCTGCACCTTGCCGAGTACAGCGTCTAGCTCCTCATCCGTAGGATCAACGAACAGCCCAACCCCACGCACACCAGTAGGCAGCATAATAGCAAGCTCCCGCGCGGTATCAATCTCAATATGACGTGGAGATGGCGGGTAAAACACAAACCCGATATACCGCGCCCTGCACTCAATCGCCGCGTTCAAGGCCTCGGGGGTCTTAATACCACAGATTTTGGTTTGCGTGATCATGACTATAAATCCGCGAGAATATCCGCTGCGGCTTTTGCGGGGTCAGGGGCGGATGTGATTGGGCGACCGATTACCAAATGTGTTGCCCCTGCGCTTAGGGCTTCTTTCGGGGTCATGACCCGTTTTTGATCGCCCTGCTCACTGCCTGCGGGGCGGATACCGGGCACCATAAGGGCAAAATCAGAACCACACGCACCCCTTAAACGCTCAATCTCATGGGCGGAGCACACAACACCGTCTAATCCGGCCTTCTGCGTCAGGCGCGCCAATCGCTCCACCTGCACGGGCACATCATTAGAATACCCAACCTGCTCTATCGCCTTGGCATCCAGAGACGTTAAAATTGTAACTGCTAATAGCTTTGTATCTGCACTACACGCATCCTTGGCGGCTTGCATCATCTCCAGACCACCAGAGGCATGGACATTCAAATAAGCCGGTGAAAAGTTCGCGCAAATGCCACGCACTGCGCCTGCGACTGTATTCGGAATATCGTGAAATTTAAGATCTATGAAGAGTTGGGCATCCGGTGCAGCCTTCAATACGCGCTCTATACCCTGCGGCCCGAAATTGTTAAAAAATTCCAGACCAAGCTTTATGCCGCCAGTCACTGGTGCAATCTTCGCAGCTAAATCACAAGCATGGTCTAAATCTGCGGTGTCGATGGCGCAGAAAATTTTTGGTGTATCAGACATAATGTTAAATCTTATTATTGTGAGGGGAGCGCCGGAAACATATCAGAAGCAGGAGGCTGCGCAGAAAATTTATCATCTTTCAAGGCATCAACTTCTTTTTCAAGAATTTTAATTTCCTTTTTCTTTTTCCGTCTGTCTTTACGCACACCGCCTGTGTTAATCCAAACCATCAAACCACCCGCAATAAAGCCAACAGCAACAGACACCAAAGCAACAAGGTACAAAGGGAAATCAACAGGATCATGGAGAGGGCTGATAAAGACCTCTATGGGATCAGTATTCATAGCGGCAAAACCCGCCAAAGACAGCGTTAAAACGAGCCCTATTATTCCGCGTATAATGAACATATGCTTTTTACTTATTCGTTTAATTTTTCGCGCAACGCCTTACCCGTTTTGAAAAACGGCAAACGCTTTGCTTCGACATTGACAGTTTCACCTGTGCGAGGGTTGCGCCCTACACGTGCATCACGATGCTTGACGGAGAATGCTCCGAAACCGCGCAGCTCTACACGATCACCATTGGCAAGCGCATCAGAAATTTCATTGAAAACAGTTTCAACAATTTTTTCGACATCACGCAAGTAAAGGTGCGGATTCATATCTGCTAAACGCTGTATTAATTCGGATTTCGTCATATCAAAACATCCTTTTTTCGTTACGCCAAGGCACACTAAAATTGTTTTTTGAATACCTATAGAGTGCCTGATCTATCTCAACGCGTCAAGCAAAACCCATTGATAGAAAACAGTTTTTTTTAATTACGCAAAATAAAAGCCGGCAAATGCCGACTCTTAAATTAGGTAAAAATGTACAAAAAGTTACATTATTTTTTATCTTTTTCATTTTCCTGAAGGGCTGCGCCAAGGATGTCACCAAGAGACGCACCGCTTTCAGTCGAACCGAAGTCCTTCATAGCTTGCTTGTCTTCGTCAACTTCACGTGCCTTGATCGAAAGACCGAGTTTACGGTTTTTCTTATCAACGGATGTGATCTTCGCATCAACCTTTTCGCCTACAGCGAAACGATCAGGGCGTTGCTCTGAACGCTCACGAGACAGGTCAGCCTTCTTGATAAAGCCAGTTACGTTGTCATTTACAGCCACTTCAACGGAACTTGATCCGATTTCAGTGATTGTACATGTCACAACAGCACCTTTAGCCATACCCTGCATTGCGCCTTCATAAGGATCTTCGCTCAACTGCTTGATACCAAGAGCAATACGCTCACGCTCAGGGTCCATTTCAAGGATCTTGGCCTTAACCATGTCACCTTTATTGAACTCTTTCAAAGCATCTTCAGTCTGGTCTTCCCATGAAAGGTCAGACAAGTGAACCATACCGTCAATATCTTCGGTCAAACCAACGAACAAGCCAAATTCCGTGATGTTACGGATTTCGCCTTCGATTTCCTGATCAACTTTAAATTCATCAGAGAATGACGTCCATGGATTATCCTGACACTGTTTCAAACCAAGTGAGATACGGCGTTTTTCAAGATCAACTTCAAGAACTTGAACCTCAACTTCCTGAGATGTTGAAACGATTTTACCGGGGTGTACGTTTTTCTTTGTCCAAGACATTTCAGAAACATGCACAAGACCTTCGATACCATCTTCAAGCTCAACGAATGCACCGTAATCAGCGATGTTGCTGATACGACCAGTAAAGCGTTCACCAACAGTATATTTACCGCCAACGGCTTCCCAAGGATCAGATTCAAGCTGCTTCATACCAAGTGAAATGCGCTGTGTTTCTTCGTTATAACGAACAACCTGCACTTCAACAGTTTGACCAATTTGAAGAACTTCAGTTGGGTGATTAACACGTTTCCATGAAATGTCAGTAACGTGTAGCAAGCCATCAACACCACCAAGATCAACGAACGCGCCGTAATCTGTGATATTTTTAACAATACCTTCAAGAACCTGACCTTCAGCCAAATTCTCAAGCAATTCACCGCGTTGTTCCTGACGTGATTCTTCAAGGATCGAACGACGAGAAACAACAATGTTTCCGCGGCTGCGATCCATTTTCAAAACGTGGAATGGCTGTGGTGTGTTCATCAACGGTTTGATGTCACGAACGGGACGGATATCAACTTGTGAACCCGGCAAGAACGCAACGGCTCCACCAAGATCAACTGTAAATCCACCTTTAACCTGACCAAAGATTTGGCCTGTTACGCGCTCTCCGGCTTCATGGGATTTCTCAAGTTCAATCCAAACCTCTTCCCTGCGTGCTTTTTCGCGGGATAGAACAGATACACCGTCACGGTTTTCCATGCGCTCAACGAACACTTCAACGGTATCTCCAACTTTTATTTCAGGGTCCTCCCCCGGACGGGAGAATTCATAGAGAGGGACGCGCCCCTCTGATTTAAGACCGACATCCACGAGTACGTGGTCATCGCCCAGTCCGATAACGATGCCTTTTACAACGTTTCCTTCGAATTTTTCATTTTCACCGAGAGTTTCTCCGAGTAGAGCTGCAAACTCATCCGATCCCTCTCTGTCTTTTAGATTAGCGGCTATATGTGCCATAATAATAGTTCCTTTCAAAATTAAAATCGCATCTTTGACGCCCTGCTCTATGTTTGCAGATTGCCCGTTTTCAGGAGGGCAGATAGGACGAAAGATCCGTTGTTTTAGACAATATTCTCGCTAATGCATTGTTATGC
>CAXHFH010000022.1:0-24373 GCA_964015995.1 uncultured Alphaproteobacteria bacterium | reverse complement strand
GATCAATATGAAATCTGAGAATATGCAGAACCGGCCCAAAAACTTCACCATCCAAAACATGGATATTGGATATTTCGTATGCTGTTGGCGCAAAAAATCGGCTATTATCAGACAAGTTTTTGGGAATTTCAGCCTGCGCAACCATGCGACCGTGCGCTAAAATATAATCAACATACTCATCCAGCGTCTTTTTTGAAGGCTCGTCAATTATATACCCAATATCAGCCGATAGTTCTTCGGGTTTACCTATTTTCAACTCATTAACGGCGCCACCAAGGAGCTCAATAAACGAATCGGCAATATCATTTTGCACATAAAGCACCCGCAAGGCCGAACATCTCTGGCCCGCAGAACCGAAAGCGCTATGCACCACATCATCGACGACTTGCTCCAACAAAGCCGAACTATCAACGATCATCGCATTTTGGCCGCCCGTTTCGGCAATGAATGGCACCACTGCGTCATTATGCACAACCAAAGTCTGCTGAATTCTTTTCGCCGTATCCGTTGAGCCTGTAAACGCCGCGCCTGCTACATCTTTATGCTCTAGGATTTTACTTCCAAACGTGCCGTTACCAATAAGCAATTGAACCACGTTGCCAGGAATGCCCGCACGATGCATCAACTCCACTGTACGTGTTGCGATATAAGGTGTTTGTGACGCAGGCTTTGCGATGACAGCATTACCTGCCACCACTGCGGCAATGATTTGACCTGTAAAGATAGCCAGTGGAAAATTCCAAGGACTGATACAGACGAAAACACCACGTCCCTGCATAACCAGCCTGTTCGTTTCCCCCGTATAGCCGGGCATTAATGTGCCTTCTTTGTCGAAAACATCACGCCCTAAGTTGGCATAGTAACGGCAGAAATCAACGGCCTCACGCACTTCATCACGCGCATCTATGATGGTTTTTCCACCCTCATGCACAAGAATAGCCATCAGCTCATTTTTATAATCCTCAAGCAAGTCGGCAAAACGCTCTACAGCCAGCGCACGCTGCTGTACACTTTTTTTGTTCCAGTCTTTATGCGCTTGCCGCGCATTATCAAAAGACCACTCAATAAATTGTTCATCAACAGCCTCGTAGCGGTTCCCCCCCACAATCGAAAATGATTTTTCTTTTATTTCATAGTCCGCAATATATTTAAGAACGTTTTGCGAGGAAAGCGGATCATCTAAATCTAAGCCAGATGAATTTTTACGATTTGCACCAAATATATCCATCGGTAGCGGAATTTTAGGATGACGTTTACTTTCATATTTGCGCACCGGATCAACAGGATCATAAACCAAATCCATAGCAGGTACATTTTCGTCCATCAGTTTATTTACAAAGGACGAATTGGCGCCATTTTCCAACAAGCGCCTAACAAGATAGGGTAATAAATCTTTATGCAATCCAACGGGCGCGTATATGCTCGCCTTTATCGGATCGCCGTTATTATGCTTAAATAAACTCGCATAGAGTCCTTCGCCCATACCATGCAAGCGTTGCAATTCAAAATCACCACCGCTCTGCTCTGCCATGTACTTTACGGCACAAATCGTGTGCGCATTATGCGTCGCAAACATCGGATAAATGACATCTTGATTTTGGAACAAGCTATGTGCGCACGCCAAAAAAGAAACATCTGTATTGGCCTTTCGTGTAAAGACAGGATATTCGGGATAACCATCCATTTGCGCACGCTTGATCTCTGTATCCCAATACGCCCCCTTCACGAGCCGCATTTGGATCTTACGATTTCGTTGCCTGACACCATCCGCAAGGTATTTAATGAGCGGCAACGCACGTTTTTGATAGGCTTGCACGGCCAAACCAAACCCGTCCCAACTTTGTGGCACGTAATCATCTAAAACATTTTCGAAAATTTGGATTGATAAATCCAACCGATTAGCTTCTTCTGCATCAACAGTCAAAGGCACTTTATAATCAGCAGCCAATGCAGCCAATGCGCCTAATTTTTCAGTGATTTCAGGCACGCAACGTTCTTTTTGGCTGTACGTATATCGGGGGTGAAGCGCAGAAATCTTAACAGAAATCCCTGCGTTTTTGTTATCTTTATCATTACTGGCTGCCGTGGCTTCAATCGCTGCGCGATAACTTTCATAATAAAAATCTGCCGTTCTTTTGTCACGCGCTGCTTCGCCAAGCATATCGTACGAAACACGATACCCTTTCTTCTCCCAGCTTTTTGCGTTCGAAATAGCGTTATGAATATCTGTGCCAAAAACAAATTGTTTCCCCATTAATTGCATGGCTTTAATCATAGCCTCACGGATAACAGGCTCCCCCAAACGCGACAACGCACCATCAAGTGTTTTTCGTGTGATCGCCATACCCATGCCAGCGGCCTTCGCCACCCAATCTGATGATTTCCCTTGCGCCTGAAGCCAACTCGCCGCTGATACCCTGTCTTTCATCAACGCATTAGCCGTACGCATATCAGGAATACGCAACAAAGCCTCAGCCAGACACATCATGGCGAGTCCCTCATCCGTATTGAGCGAAAATTCCTGTAGGAAAGCTTCTAATTGGCCAACGCGGGCTTTTTCTTGTCGCGTATGCCCCACCAAAGCGGCCGCTTTGGATTGCACCACGTTCGCGGTTTCACGATCCCATTCGAAATGCTCAAGCAATTCTTCAACAGCTTCGTCTTCATTCTTATAAAGGTAGGGCGAGTACGCTTTAATCATCTGCACATAATATCATGAGATAACTAGAATTTCTCCTTTTTTAACATTAAGATACACAGCTATGAGTGAACAATCAGAATTACGCAGCAATATTCCGGAGTTTTCGGTATCCGAACTGGCCTTTTCCGTCAAGCGCACCGTTGAGGAAAACTATGGACGTGTACGTGTGCGCGGAGAGCTTTCACGCGTGTCAGTACCAAAGTCAGGGCATATGTACACGAGCCTGAAAGATGAAAAATCGGTTATTGATGCCGTATGCTGGAAAGGTGTGGTTTCACGCCTATCGATCAAACCCGAAGAAGGGATGGACGTTATCTGCACGGGTAAAATGACGACATACCCTGGTAATTCCAAATATCAGCTTGTCATCGAATCGATGGAACTAGCCGGCGAAGGCGCGCTTCTTAAAATGCTAGAAGAGCGTAAGAAAAAACTCTCTGCGGAAGGATTATTCGCCGCAGAGAGAAAGAAAGAACTGCCGTTTTTACCACAGAAAATCGGTGTAATCACATCCCCGACAGGCGCGGTGATTCGTGACATTCTCCATCGTCTGCAAGATCGGTTTCCGCGTCACGTTTTAGTTTGGCCAGTCAAAGTACAAGGGCAAGGTGCCGCCGAGGAAATAACAGCCGCCATTGATGGCTTTAATGCACTGCCGGAAGAACAAAAGCCTGATCTTTTAATCGTTGCGCGTGGCGGCGGGTCATTAGAAGATTTGATGGCCTTTAACGAAGAAAATGTTGTACGCGCCACCGCAAACAGCGCGATACCCATTATCTCCGCTGTCGGGCATGAAACGGATACAACCCTGATTGATTACGCCGCGGACTTACGCGCACCGACCCCAACGGGCGCGGCCGAAATGGCCGTCCCTGTACGCATGAATCTATTGGCGCAAGTCGCCGATGATGAAAAACGCCTTCTTAGCGGCATGAACAGGCTTTTGTCCGAATATCGTCATAAAATTGATGCTATGGGCGCAAAACTTGGTGATCCTGCGCGGCTATTAGAAATTAAAATTCAAACAGTAGACCGCACCGGCGATCGCTTAGATCACACAGTGAAAACACTCACGGGTCGATTGACGCAAAAATACACACAAACAAGTTCACGTCTGTTACACCCCGCACAAATGGTTGAAAATAAGCGTACAAAATTCATCAATTATCTGGAACGTCTGGATAATACAGGCAAAAGAATCCTGAGCGACAAACGCAGATCATTCGATAGCGCGTCTGAAAAACTAGAACTTTTGTCTTTTGAGAACGTTTTAAACCGCGGTTACGTGGTTGTTTTAGACGATACCGGCAAACCGATTACCAACGGTAAGTCCTTAAGCAACCAACAAGGGGTCACCCTTCAATTTAAGGACAAAGAGTACGTGGATGCAAAAATCACAAAGGGTGGACCGAATACAGAAAAACAAGGATCTTTGTTTTAGAGAAAATTAGTCAACATCACGCGCAAGCGCATTATGTTCAAAACTTTGCAATAATGCATCAGAAATTTCATACAGCTTTTTCGCCGTATCAACTGCCACTTGAATTGTTTCTTTAAACTCCGTCTGCGGCGTATCAGATACAATTTCAACGTAATCAGGCGCACTTTTGATACGCGCATAATAGTGAATCACCTGACTGGACAACTCACCGCCAAACAGATCAAGCTTATTAGTATTACCATCAAAAACAGAACGGCTTAATGCGGGTTGCTTTTGAATAATTTCGCCAGTTTTTTGATATTTTGGTGCCTTCGTTGAATCCGATAAATCCTGAAGCATTTCTTCATAGATAACGAGGTAAGCTTCTATCTTTGTTTTATTCTCTATCACTTCTGCCTTGATCATCGCGGCAATGACAAGCTTTTCCTTACCTTTTAACGTGCGTTCTTTCATTGCAAGGTCAAGTGATTGGTTTTGCACATCAGCAACCTTTTTAAATCCACGCACCACAAAGAACCCAAGGACAAAAAGCCCAAGAATAAAAACAGCCATCAAAACAAACGCGCCCAACATAAAGTTTTGCGTTTGTGTTTCTGCCGCAGATGCATAACTACCATCAACCGACCACACACCAAGCCCGTTATCTTGTGCATTTTGTTCGGCGGCAAGATAAGCACGCTCAAACACTGTTCCATTTATCGCCGGTCGATCCGCCGACACGAACCCCTGTTGCAGCAAATATAGGCTTAAATCTTCTTCGCTTTGGTTAATACACTGACCTTGAATAACGTTATTATCGCGTGCTTTGATCGTACATAAAACAGAAGCATCACCGATTTTCTTTTCAAGCTTGCTGCGCGCCTTAAGGTTAAAGACAGCTGCGTTGGGGTTCACTTTTTCAATACCCCATAATTGGATGTCCTTGTCGCCTGCTGACAAGACGTTCACATCCTTAATCGTAACATTGAATTTTTTATCTTCGAAGGTGACAACATCGCGAGGAGCTTCAGTGAAATCTTGAATGCCCGCGTTAACGGCTTCATCCGCGTAGGCATAAGAAACGAAGACGACAAACGCCAACATGACGTGCAAAAATACAATGCTCTTTGAAAGATCTGCTATCTTCAAGTTTTTGTCTTTCTTGCTCAAAAAGTTCGTAGTTGAGTTGGTTACTCTAGAAACACCCAAGATCAGGGTAACAAAATAATACCCAACAAAAGATTAACAAAACGCAGAAATTTACAAAATGATGAATTTTTTTGTATTCAATACCCTATATTAGCAGTTATGATCAGAAAATGCGCGTTGAATATAAAGAATTAATGGAGCATCTGGGTGTAGGGCATGAGTTATCGCCCTACGAAACTCGTCCGTGGTTTTTGCACGATGCCGACATGGGGATAACCTGTAGTGCGGAAGTGCGTATCGGCCCTGGTGCAGATGATGTTGAAACAGAAATCCAATTTCTGTACGACGAAGATGATGCCAGATACGAAGATGAATCTAATTATGGTGGCCCCGAACAAGTTTTAATGATGCGCTTTTTGCCTTCTAAAGAAGAAATTTGGGCACCTAATGTAATGATTGTTAAAGGTGAAGACTACCGCAACAAAATTCATAGCTGGGGCGAGCGTGGTGCGGCGTTTTTCGTAGATTGTATCGCCGCGATTCAAATGAATGAATTACCCGACATTGATGAGCTGATAGAAGAACATCTGGTTGATAAAGCCCGAGGAGGTCGTGGCCGCCGTGGCCGCGTCGGTAAAAAAGGATTCAAGGTCCAGCAAAAGCCAATGGGCATGAAAACCTAAATATAATTAGCCCGTATGTACGATTATATCGTAATCAGTTGCAATCTTGGCAAGCCCACCTGCAACCAATTGTCCAACCGCTTCAAAGTGCCATTTCGGTCCTTCACGGTTAAGTGAAGCAACAAGCATTCCAGTTTCACCGTTACTGGCCTGCATATCTTCGGCCAAATCATAGCGCAATATTTCCAAGCTATCCGATGCATTCACCAATCTGATATAAGGCTTGCGAACACTCGACATTTGCTGCTCTTTTTCTTCGCCCTTATAAATGGACATCACGAACATAACTTTTATGACTTCAAATGGAAGACCGTTCAAATCGATAGAGATACTTTCATCATCACCATCACCAGCCCCCGTTAAGTTGTCACCATTATGCACAACCGAGCCATCTCTCGCCTCCAAATTATTGTAGAATATAAAATCCTCATCAAGGACCGTTTTTCCATTTCTGTCCAAAAGAAAGCAACTAACATCCAGATCCAATGTATCTGCATCAAAGGCATTTAATATCCAACCCATACCAATCAAGACATTATTGATCGTCGGATCTTTTTCCATCAGGTTAATTTCATCACCTTTGGAAATTTTATTATCGGATATTTCAACTTCTACGTCATCTAACGTAGGATCAAAAATGTCATTAGGCATGCAGGAAACCCCTTTTGTGCATAAAATTAAGTACTAATATTTGCCATATAAATATAGATATTGTAACCGATATATGACAAGAAAAACAAACTACCCGTTAAACGGCTGATACGACCGGATACCATCAAGACAATAGTACATATCGTAGCCACTGCCAATGTGACCCAGATATCAAAACTTGCGAGCTGAGGCGAAAAGCTCCCCTGTGAAATAGGCCGTGCAGCTGCGGCTGCGCCCATAATCATCAATACGTTAAATACGTTAGAGCCAATAATATTACCAATCACCATACCAGCCTGATTTTTGCGCGCGGCAATAATACTGGTGGACAATTCAGGCAAGGACGTTCCGAAAGCGATAATACTAAGCGCGATAACGGATTCAGGTATCCCCATCAAACCTGCACTGACCTTAGCGCCTTTTACCAGAAATTCGGCGCCCACAGCGATGCAGATCAAACCAATCAGGAGCGTCGCGCATGCGAAATAGCCATTTTTAAAAAGAACTTCTTCCATTTCTTCGCTATCAAAATCAGTGTCTTTTGAGGTCATATATTGCACAAACACATACACACCAAGTGTTGCCAGCATAAGAATACCGGACAGTCTGGATATTTCCCCATATTGCAACAATCCTGCCAGCAGGATAGTCGAGAACATCATTAAAAATAAATCTCGCGCCAATTCCTTATTCACCTTTGTGCTTAAGGTAATAAACAGAGACGAACATCCAAGAACCAGAAGGATATTGGCGATATTCGAGCCAAGAACATTACCCAGTGCAATCCCCGGCGAGTCTTGTAAGTTCGCAGAAATAGAAACGACAAGCTCCGGAAGGGACGTTCCAAAAGCAATAATGGTAAAACCAATCACCATCGGCGATATCCCATAGCGGTTCGCCACATACACCGCCGCATCAACCGCCCAATTACCACCTTTAATAAGCATAATAATGCCCAGGAAAAGAGCCCCTAGCGAGAGGATCGTCGTATCATAAAAGGAAAGTGCGGTCATAAAGTTCTTTCTGGAAGATCGTTAGGCGGGGCGTTTTTGACCATCTGCCCATTCAAGACCATAGCCAAAAGCACGGTCCATTTCTTGGTGTCCGGGGAAATATTCCGTGCGGTTCGTTAATTTCATGCCGCCACGTATATTTTCTATTTCACCAACTGCACAAAGACATAATTGGTCATCATGCGCCGCTAGCGTCACGTATAAATCATTTTCGCCAGGAACATCCAATACCACCTGCGGCTTGATCAGTGACCATGTCGGTGCGCCTTTATATATATAGATATAAATCAGCATACGCTTGATTTCGCTCCACTTTTTACCATTAACTAAAATATACTCGTCATGGCCTTCCGCATCGCCTGTACGCTCATCACCAGACAGTGAAATATAAGGTGCTTCGTTAAAATCTCCAAATTTCTCACCAAATGCCTGAATAGAACCGCGCGTTCCGTCATTCATTTCATACAAACAACCAATATCCAAATCGACACCGACTTTAGTGACTTTTTTAAACCATTTGCCAAAAATGCCTGAATTTTCAGTCTTAATATTGTCCCATGCGACACCGATCATCATTGACTCAAAACCATCTGGCCCGGGGGAAATTGCAATACTGTCGCCCGGATCACCTAAAAATTCACAGTTATCTGGATGGTCGCTTGCAACGCGGTATCCTGCCGCACCTAACGAGGCACCATGGCCGGAAAAATCCGCAACACTTTCCGTCGCCGCGGCGAGAGATTCTATTGATGTTTTTTGTTTTTTTGCCATTCTTTTTTAGCCTTCTTTTCAAACGCTCTGATATTTTGAAACACAATATCATTACCGCCACTATAAATAAAGTATTGCGGTAAGGTTTGCAGGCTGAATGTAGCGGTAAGTTTATAAATCCAATGCTTTGAGCAGAAATAATGTGTCTGAAAATTTTTCAGTTTGTTTAATTTCCAATTTATCTCGGTTCTTCCATTTATCAAAAAACTTATTTCGTTTGCCTGATGTTTGGCGAACAATCACCATATTTTTCGATGGAATAACATAAAGCCTTTGATCACGGAATCCCGCCGCCATAAACATATCAGTTGGCAACTTTTTAGCATCTTCGTTAACGAAGATATCAGTAGATTGTTTCATCATACGTGATTGTTTCATCGTTTGCGCCGATGGTTTCTTATTCAACCACCATGTCAAACCATAAGCTGCATTCGCAGATGAACCCTTCATATTATCCGCAAGTGCTTGCTTATCAACGAGCTGTCTTCCGTTCCACTGGCCACCTTGTAAAACAAATTGCCCGAATGTTGCCCAATGCCGTGCAGATAAATCCGCTCCCATTGATAAGATCGGCAAGTCATCGTCACCAATGTCCCAATTCTTAGGCTTTACGCTGATAGGATCTAAAACTCTTTTTTGTAAATAAGCTGCAGGGTTTTTATACATACCGCCTTTATAGTTTTTGAGTTTGCGTTGCATAATCTCGCCGAAAATCTGAAAATTAGCAGGACCATATTCAAACCCCTCGCCCGCACTTGTATCCATTTGCAACTTTATCGCATCTGAGTATGTCGGATACTTTCCGGGGCGCGTTGTATCAATACCACTGGTAAGTGAAAGGATTTGACGAATGGTGATATTTTTCTTTTTCGGATCATTCTGCCACTCGATCAGTGTCTCAGCCGCCTTTTCATCTAAAGATAATAACCCGTCCTGAACAGCCGCAGCGGCCATCACACCAGAAAAACTTTTTGTTCCGCTATATAACTCTACGGTTTTATTGGCATTACCGCCATTCACGTAATTCTCAAACACGACTTTTCCGTCTTTCATAACAACCATGGCAATACCACTTGCCGTCGCGCTGTAGTGTGCGGCCTCTTTATAATCTGCATGAGCAGGAACAGTAAGTACGAAAAAACATAAGCATGTAATCAGAATGCGCATAAAAATAACCCTCAAAATATTCATTTGAAGGTTATACGGTTATAGATAGAAACTCATTCGAAATTTTACATTGTAATCAGCGTGCCTGATGTTTCCAGAGTTTCCGCATCACCAAGTCCGTAGACGCCATGCAATTTCGCGATCTGCACAAAGCTATCTCCACCGCCATCAGCATCAACAGACACGATTGTGTTTGCACCTTGCTGCGACACTGATACAAAGTCGTTTATAGCATCCGTAAGCGCATCATAGCCAATCAAAACATCTGACAAGTCAATCATATCACCACCGCCAGCGGAAAAATCAAAAACATGATCAGATTTAGAATCAATCATGTCATAAATAATCGTATCAGCACCTGAGCCTGTGTAAATTTTGTCATTCCCTTCACCAACGATAAATGTATCATCGCCTGACCATCCATACATCTTATCGTTCCCGCTGCCGCCGAAAAGCGTATCATTACCGCTCGCACCATCTAAATGGTCATTACCTGTACCACCGTCAATGTAGTCATCACCAGCATTACCCCATAGCACGTCATTACCTTCTTCACCGAAGATACTGACATCACCATATGAGAATTGCTTGGATGTTAAATCAACAATATCATCACCACCGCCCGCACGAATAATTTCTACGTCTGCTAGGCGCGCTGTATTATACCCCGTTGGGTTACCGCTGTAACGATCATCAAGGAAAAGCGCCTCGCCATCATCACCCATTTGAATTGTATCAATGCCATCGCCACCATCAAAATTATCGTGACTACGGTAACGCGGCGCGACCGTCACGCGATCACCATCAATAATGGCATCAGGGGCACCAACATTCCACGCGACAAAGCCGGAAGGCCAAACTGCATCATTACTGTAGATCAGTAAATCATCACCATCACCGCCAGACAAAGAGTCAGATCCGATATTGCCATCAATAACATCATCACCCAAACCACCAAACAATGTATCATCGCCAGTTGTACCCGTAATAACATCAGAGGCATCGTTCACAGTTGTAATCTCAAGGCTTGCTGTATCAAGATCACCGTCAACATCACCCAAAACATAATCAAACTC
Organism: uncultured Alphaproteobacteria bacterium; assembly: GCA_964015995.1. Classification (GTDB taxonomy): domain Bacteria; phylum Pseudomonadota; class Alphaproteobacteria; order Micavibrionales; family Micavibrionaceae; genus UBA1672. The sequence continues at coordinate 13,742 of CAXHFH010000022.1, read as the reverse complement.
ATCAACAACAGATGTAACTGCCGTGCCAATCGCAAATGGCGCGTAATTGTAAACGCCCAAGTTATTAATAGTCAGGACACCGTTATCACCTGTAATCATCACGTCTGAACCATCGGAAGGCACAAGCACCGTTGTTGCGCCAAAAGATACCTCAACCAAAAGAGTCGGCGCATCGGGTGAATCGATATCATTCCCCATCACATTTCCAGCAGTCGACCCATCCGAATAGTCAAAGCTGACCACATCATCAACTGCGTCCGGTTCACCAAGATCGTAACTGTCATTTACAGTTGTAATTTCTAAGCTCGCGGCATCCGTATCACCATTAACATCGCTTAAGACGTAGTCAAATTCATCAACGACCGACGCAACCGTCGCCCCTATGACAGAGGGAGTATAGCTGTACGCACCTACATTATTAATGATCAGCGCGCCATTATCACCCATGATCGTTATATTCGAACCATCCGTTGGTACAGAAACAGTCACCACGCCAAACGAAACTTGGGTTAATAAGGTCGGTGCGTCTGGAGAATCAACATCATTATCCATGACATTACCCGTTACCAAACCATCAGAAACATCAAAACTAACCGCATCATCAACCGCATCAGGATCACCAAGATCGTAACTGTCATTTATAGTTGTGATATCAAGGATTGCATTATCCAAATCACCATCAACGTCACTGACAACATAGAAGAAGGAATCAAAAACCAACGCCTCGGTTGGGGACACTGCAAACGGTGTATAGCTGTATGCGCCTGTGTTATTAATCGTCAAAATACCGTTATCGCCGGCGATTGTGATATCAGAACCATCAATCGGCATCACTGCACTCGTTGCGCCAAAAGACACCTGCGTTAATAAGGTTGGCGCGTCAGGTGAATCGATATCATTATCCATGACATTGCCCGCTACCAATCCATCAGATGCATTAAAGCTAATGATGTCATCCATCGCGTCAGGATTACCTAAATCAATAGGTGCAAGCAAGCTGAGTAGGTCGAATTCGGACCCATCATCAAACATCGCGACTTCAACGGTTAAATCCGGATCGCCCGCATAAAAATCAGTGACGGTTATGCCGCTTAATGTACCGGAAACATCAATATCAATCTGAAGATCTGTGCCGATTTGCGTGAAGGCCAAATCCGTTAGCACAATACCGTCTGTAAAAACAAGAGAGTCAAAGCCATCCGTTTCAGTAATAATATCAAAACCATCACCGGGCGAGAACATATAGAAATCATCATCTGCGCCGCCTTCAAGGATATCGTCGCCTGTACCACCATCAAGCGTATCAAACCCCGTCCATCCGATCAGGATATCATTATCTTCATCACCAGACAGTGTATCATGACCGGGGCCGCCATTTAGAATATCATCACCCAAACTACCGCCAATAAGGTCATTGCCGACATTCGCCCATACTATATCGTTATCTTCGGCAAGTTGAATTTCTGTATCACCCAGAACATGGGTATCACTCGCGAGGATCAGAATATCCGTACCCGCCGCCATAAGAAAAACCTCTAGGTCTTCAAGAAGGAGGTTGCCCATTGAATCTTCAATTGTAAAAAGCTGATTATGTGTAGAGCCGAGAAGGATATCTGCGTTGCCTGTGCCGCCGTTAACAGGTGTGTCGTTGATGTAGTATTCGCCTTCAACCTCAAGAATCTCACCCGTATACGGGTTAATAAAATTGGCGGAAATAAATTCCGATGTTCCAAGCAGAAAATTAACAGTCATACGCAGTCCCTATCAATACACATCCTATAGTCTATAACCTAAAGTATTAATATTATGTAAAATTTTAGGGGTTATTTATTCGATTTTATTCTAATTTTTATTCGGGCGTATTTTATGCGGCCGGCGCATTGACTTCAAATCCGTCTTTTTGATCATCAATAAGTGGCTCTACCGCGGCTTTTCTTTGATCTAACACACTGATAAAGCTTACAGTTTGTGGCATCACGTCACCTTGGAAGGCGCTAAAATAATCAACCACCTTATTCACTGGATGCGACATTGACGCACTTACACCCCCCTCTTCGATGACTTGACGTGTAACGTCCTCTCTTAACATTTGTAAGTCTGAAACCTCACGAAAGGCGGCTTCAGCCTCTAAATTTTTAATAGATTCGTCTAGGATATTAACGGCCATTTTCCTGAACGCATTCAGATCACTTTGCGCGCCAATCCCAGCGCGCGCCATTTCCTCAACGTCAAAATTCGTAAAATGATAATCAACCCATGCGTCGTAAATTTCTGCCATATGCAAAGCTGACAGAGATGTCACAGTATTTGACGAAGATGGCTCAATACCTTCTATTTTCTTATAGGACGGATCATTAATCGCGTCTTCCATCACATGAGTGGATGCTTCGAAATTATCGGGGGTTGGTTCAAAATTTGTTGTAAACCGATGATCAATATCATCCATCAAACTCAGGATTTTAGACGCGTTCACCGCTATGGCCATATTGCGCATATAAGATGCCGATGTTTCCGCCCCCTCTTCCGCAGCGTAACGATCATTTGCCCTCTCCGTACTTTGCAAAGATTCTAATATTGTTTGCACTGTTTCAGGGTGCTCATACAAATCGGCACGCGTATTAAAATGAGGTGTTGTCATGTCCCGACTTTCTGTACGTTATCTGTTGTTCAAATAATAAACAAAGATACGGCGCATTACAAAGTTTGTAGAGTTACCGCGGCCTATCCTAATTATTACCTGCGCCCTGATTAATCTTCTTGCCTGACTTTTTGTTTTTAAAGATTGAGTTCAGCCCCTTAGTCACCGCGTTTTGCTCCTTTGATTCTTCTTCAGCCACCTCAGCTTTTTGCGGCACATCCTTTTGAGCTTCGGTTTTCACCTCTTTGGTCTCAACCTTCGCAGGCGCCTCTTGCGTGACTACATTATCAGAGGCAGGCTGCGGCGCCTCGATACTTACGGATGTATGATTTGTTTCATAACAAGGCTGCTTTGCCGCTTCATCCAAAGTAACGGCGACCACCTTCAACATATTATGCTTAGAAGACGGATCCATACTAATATCGAAAACAACAGGAATTGTGTTTACGGGATTATTCTTAGGTTGCGTGATATGCGCATAAACCCGCATTGCCTGCCCCGCCGCTAACATCGGGGAGGTAATCGCAAATTCTGCGCCCATACCCTTCGCGCCTTTTTGCGCCGTACCAAACCCCAACTGGCTCCAAACACCGTTATTCGCAGCCTTGTCTTTATCAAATAACGCGATCGCACCGCCGCCCAATTCATCACGGCCTGCGGATATTTCTTCACCCTCGTCATGATAAACATGTTCACCATCAACCCATTTATCATGCGTCCACCAAACGGTCAGTTTCCAGTCACGATAAAGATCATAGAGGTAATATCCAATCGGCACATGGCGGTTGCCCTGCCCGTCATCTATAAAGATCGCCTGAAACGTGCCGTCTTGATCCGCATCTTCAATCTCCGCACTGATCAACAGATTGCCATTCTTTGTCCATGTTCCGCCAAGCGCGAGTTCAACCTCATCACCATCTGCGTTCTCGACTTCTGATTCGATTTTGTACTTATCTTTGATCGGGTCTTTCACCGTTGGCGGACCTTTGGCGGAATTACCGCCCATGGGGCTGCCGATTGAACCGCCGCCCTTACCACCAAGCATACTGCCCAATGCCCCCATGGCCATGCCTTTGGCTTTTCCTTTCAGGACTGCACCACTGCCGTACTTATCATTCGGGCCAATAATAATCGATGTCGTGCCCGCCGGACGGGCGCACGCTTGTTTTCCACCTGCTGCAGATTTTGGCGATGCCGTGGCGTTACTGCCTGTTTTCATCGAACACGGATAATCGTCCGGACATTTCAAGGTCATTTTCTCTCCCGCTCTTGTCGCGGAATCAATGCACTTTTTCAAACAATCATAATACGCTTTGCGTACGTTTTCCGTTTGGCTTTGTCTCCAATCAAGACTGCTTTGCACGCTTTTTGCGTATGCCTTTGCGACATCAATTTTCTTTTTTAAGTTTGGAATTTCTTCAGTCAAGCGAGTAACCGTTGCCTTTGCTATGCCATTGCGCTTTCCTGCCTGTATGTGACGTGCCTTTTTCTTCGCGCTATCATTGCCGTTCAAAGTCTCCGCTAAAATCGCATCAGTTTCTTTAATTTCTTGTTGCGCGTCTTTTAACCACTTTTGTTTCTTCGCTAAGTCAGTTTGACTTTCACGTACGTCTTTATCAGCCTTTTCCTTATCTTTTTTGACATTGGATAAAAGACGCTCCTCCTCGCGCATAGCGGAATATTCGGCGCTACAATTATAACGGCAGATGGCATCACCAACGGTTTCACCATCACGCGGAGTAATGCGCCATTCCTTTTCCTCTTCTTCGGGCTCTTCCTCTTCTTCCGCTTCATCATCATCGGCCTCTGTGGATGGTCCGCCAAGACCGATTAACCCAACGCGCGTACACTCAAGCTCTAACTGACCTACGAATTCCTGCATCTTCTGGATAAGCTGTAAATGTTGGATTCGATCATCGCCAGTTAAATGAAGGTTATCTTTATGCATATTACGAATACGAACGTGGAAATTGATAAGCCACATATTACAAATCAATTCGCCTGAATTGAGTGCAAGTTCGCTGAGCGCACCACTCGCGCCGCGCACAGAATCAACAGTCTTTCCTTTCAACGCCCCCGTCAAACGCCACGCCTTACCTGAAGCCAAGGCTGCCGCTTCTTGTTGTAGCGTATCACCAAGGGTTTGAACCTCATCGCTCATGCCCATTTCCCCCAATGTTTTACCAACCGGCCCAGCCTGTACGGGTATGCTGAAAACAATTAAAAAGAGACACGTAAGAAAAAAGCGAAGCATAGCACGTCCTTAAAAAATATAATTATCGCAAACATTAAGCATGCTTTATGTAAGATAAGCAACCTTTGGGAGTAATATACGTAATTATCGTAAACTCTTGAGATTACATGTATCTTTCAGGTTTTTATGTAAGAATAATCTTAATTACGCTAGATCATTACCTATAAATTCTCTACATTGTTCTTTGTTCAAACTTTGTCAAAATGAAATATGGTTATTCATGAAACCTGCGATTGCCGTTAAGGCATTACATAAAACCTATGACAATGATTTCACGGCCTTAGATGATATCAATCTGGAGGTCAATAAAGGTGAGATCTTTGCTTTGCTAGGCCCGAATGGTGCGGGCAAAACAACCTTGATCAGTGCCATTTGTGGTATTGTAAATGTCACAAAAGGGTCAATTTCAGTGTTTGACTTCGACCATGCAAAAGATTACCGCAAGGCACGCGCTCATATCGGATTAGTACCACAAGAACTAACCACATCGGTTTTTGAATCGGTATGGAACACAGTGTCATTCACACGCGGCCTGTTTGGTAAGGCCCCGAACCCTGAATACATAGAACAGCTGCTGAAGCGCTTATCCTTATGGGATAAAAAAGATTCGCAAATCAGGGCGCTATCGGGCGGGATGAAACGCCGCGTTATGATTGCCAAAGCGCTTTCGCACGAGCCGGATATTTTGTTTCTGGATGAGCCCACCGCCGGCGTTGATGTAGAACTCCGTAAATCTATGTGGCAACAGGTGCGCGAACTCAAGGAAACGGGTGTTACGATTATTCTGACCACTCATTATCTGGAAGAAGCCGAAGAAATGGCCGACCGCATTGGCGTCATTAACAAAGGTAAGTTGATCCTTATTGAAGACAAAAAGACTTTGATGAAAAAGCTCGGCAAGAAGGAACTTGTGCTTGATCTGCATAAACCATTACAAGAAATTCCTACATCCTTGTCAGACTTCAATTTACACCTTTCTGATGACGGGCTACAGCTTTGTTATATCTATGACCCGGCAAGAGAAGATAACGGCGTTGTAACATTATTGGATTTACTCAAAGAACAATCCATCAAATGTAAAGACTTCAATACGCGGCAAAGTTCATTGGAAGATATATTCATACAGCTGGTGGAGGAATCATGAATTTACGCGGTATCGCAGCGATTTATAAATATGAAATGGCGCGGGCGTTCAGAACGGCCGGGCAGAGCATAATCTCGCCGGTTATTTCAACCATTTTGTATTTCATTGTGTTTGGTTCTGCCCTTGGCTCGCGTATTGATGCCGTTGATGGCGTTTCTTACGGGGCATTTATCGTGCCCGGACTTGTAATGCTTACCATCCTCAGCCAAAGCATATCCAATGCCTCATTCGGGATATATTTTCCGCGCTTCACAGGCACCATCTATGAAATTTTATCCGCACCGCTTTCCTTCGTTGAGGTCGCCATAGGTTTTGTGGGTGCGGCAGCGACAAAGTCGATAATAATCGGCATTATTGTGCTCATAACGGCCAGCTTTTTTGTGCCACTGGAAATACAACATCCGATATGGATGGCTTTTTTCCTCGTTTTAACATGTGTAACGTTTAGTCTTTTGGGTTTTATTATTGGTATATGGGCAGACGGGTTTGAAAAATTGCAACTCATCCCCTTACTGGTTATCACACCACTGACATTCTTAGGGGGAAGTTTTTATTCCATTGATATGCTGCCACCATTTTGGCAGAACGTTTCCCTTTTGAACCCTGTTGTTTATCTCGTCAGTGGTTTCCGCTGGAGCTTTTACGAAAGCTCTGACGTTAGTGTCACGACCAGTATCATCATGATTACGATCTTTCTGAGCATTTGCATCGCAACCGTCGCATGGATATTTAAAACAGGCTACAGACTAAAGAGCTAAAACAGCGTTTTCTCTCCCCGCTTACTGAGAAGAAAAAACCTTTTTTAGTAAATCTGTTGTACGTGCCGCAGGATTCTCACGGATCAATTGTTCCTCCTGCGCGACATAGTAGAAAATACCGTCCATCGCTTTCTCTACCGCGTAATTATTCAAGTTGCTTTTCACGTCAGGCATAAAGGGAAGTTTTTCATACTGCCCCATGACATTATCATAAGCCTGAATTGCCCCCGCTTCAGCCAGTGTGTTTTGGACGATGGGTTGCATTTCTTTACTCAACCCCGGCCCCATAGTCTTCCGCAAATATGAAGTAGCCGCATCATTTGGCCCTGTCAGAATATTTTTAGCATCATCAATTGTCATTTCGCTGATCGCGGTGATGAACAATTCCTTGGCCTTTGGTGTTGCGGCTTCGGCCGCACGGTTAATTCTAAGCTCCAGATCCTCGGTTAACGATCCCATCCCGATTTTTGAAAGCGCAGAATCGACTTTGCCTAATGTGCCGGGCAACGGTATATGAATTTTAGGATCAAGATTAAAGCCATCTTTAACGCCGACTTGTCCGACAACTTTTTGTGTGCCTATTTTCAAAGCTTCACGAAGCCCCGCGCTAACCTCTGTATTGGTCAGACCAGACACATTACTTGTTACGGTGCTACCTGCGTCCGATTCCAAAACCTGTTTAGCCTTATCCCACCAATCAAACGCATGGGATTGTGATGCCCCCAAAACAAAACAGAATGAAAAGATTGCTATTAAAACTCGAATTTTCATCACCTAATACCCTTAAAATTATTTAACTGTGATGATGATAGGCATAATGGAAAGTAAAACAAATAAAAAAGAGCATTACATTTGTACTTTCTCAACTCCGCTCATTTTATAAAGAAAGCAGAATAAAGACTCATATATTGTAGTACCATCACTAATCTATAACCTAAACACAACAAAAATATGAGGTTGGCAAAGAGACGCCATGCTGATAAAAGCCTATGAGTAATGTCCGAATAAGTAAGGTTTTTTTAATGACAAATTCACCGATTTTAGTAACAGGCGCAGCAGGGTTTATAGGGTTTCATACTGCTCTTCGCTTGTTACAAAAGGGAAAAAATGTTGTGGGAATTGATAATCTGAATGATTACTATGATGTCCGCATAAAAGAAGCGCGCCTTCAGGAATTAGCGCGCTTTCCAAAATTTGAATTTGTTAAGTTAGACATTTCGGATAAAGAAGCAATGGAAAAGCTGTGGTCAAATCAGGGGCCATTCTTGGAAGTTGTGCACCTCGCAGCCCAGGCTGGTGTTCGCTATTCTCTTGAAAATCCATATGCCTACATAACTAGTAATTGTATGGGGCATGTAACAGTAATGGAAATGTGTCGCCATACAGAAGGTTTCAAGCACCTTGTTTATGCGAGTTCATCATCAGTGTACGGAGGCAATGAAAAGCTTCCTTATTCCACACAAGATCCTGTTGATACGCCTATTTCATTATATGCAGCGACAAAACGCTCCGATGAATTAATGAGTCATTGTTATAGTCACCTCTATAATATGCCCCAAACAGGCTTGCGCTTTTTCACGGTTTATGGCCCTTGGGGGCGCCCTGATATGGCGCTGTTTATTTTCACGAAAGCGATTTGTGAAGGGAAAAAGCTTCCCGTGTTTAATAATGGAGAAATGAAGCGAGATTTCACCTATATAGAGGATATTGTCACGGGCGTTTTAGGAGCTCTGGATAATCCACCGCAGCAACAAGGTAAGAATGCGCCGCATCGCGTCTTTAATATTGGAAATAGCCGCAGTGAAAATCTCATGGATTTTATAAAAATCATTGAAAAAGAACTCGGGAAGAACGGTGAGATCGAGTTTTTACCTATGCAGCCCGGCGATATCGCGGAAACATATGCAGATACGGCCGATACGACGCAGGTGACAGGATTTAAGGCGACCACAACCATTGCCGAGGGCGTGCCCAAATTTATTGCGTGGTACAAAGAATACTACGGCATAGATAAATGATATAAGCAGTCTCTATATGACGAATAATACCGTTAAAATCGCTTTTGTTTTACCTGCAATGACAGCAGGAGGAGCAGAGCGTGTAATCATTACGCTGATGAATAATATCGATCAGGAAAAATACGAGCCGCATTTTATTGCAATCAGCAATAAAGGGAATATTGAAGGGTGGATCAAGCACGCTATTCCCGAACATTATCTGAATAAGCGCAATATTTTTACAGGAATTTGGTCCTTGTATAAAAAGTTAAAGGATATGAAGCCGGATATTGTCATGACGACAATGACGCATTCAAATAGTGTTTTGTTGCTTTTGAAGCCTTTTTTTCCAAAGACACGTTTTATTATTCGCGAATCGTCCCTGCCTTCCGTTCTTGTTACGAAATATGGCTGGAAAGGGCGCGTATGCAAATATGCGTACAAATATCTTTATCCGAGCGCTGATCTGGTTTTAAGCCCCACGCATGTTATCACGAAAGAATTTGAAGAGGTTTTGAAAATAAGAACCCATAATCATAAAGTGCTCTTTAATCCTGTAGATGAAGAGGTTCTGACGCAATCTCTATCGAAAAAGGAAAAGCCACTTGAAGAACGCCCTAATGAAGAACGCCCTAATGTTGTTCGCTTTATAAGTATTGGGCGGCTGGGATATGAAAAGGGATATGATATCCTCATTGATCGCCTCAAAGAGTTCGATATGGCACATAATTACGATTGGCAATATGCCATTATCGGGGCTGGAAAAGAGAGAGGGACTTTGCAAGACCAAATAAAGCGCAATGGCCTAGACGATAAAATCATTTTAAAAGGATATATCAGCCCACCTTGGCCGCACCTAGCGCAGGCTGATTGCCTATTGTTACCCTCACGGTGGGAGGGATTACCTAATGTTGCGCTTGAATCGTTGTCTTGCGGCACACCGGTTATTGCATCGTCAAGCGCAGGCGGGATAGCTGAGATCAAAAAAGGAACCGATGGCAACGCTGTGTTGATCGCATCCGATATGGACAGGTTCCTGTCACATATGACATCAATTCAACCAATAGCCCCCGAAACGCAAAGAGAATCTTTGTTACCCGAAGGGTTCAAGCGAGAGAACGTCCTCCATAAGTTTTCGGATATGCTCGATGGTCTTTTAGCTCAAGCTTCCTGAGCCTGCAGAGAGGTCGCACTCTCTGGCTTTTGAACAAGCAGAACGCGTGCCCCTCGCATATGACATACCGTTTTAAACAGAAACTGACCTACAGGGTTTTTCCCAAGCGGAGCCAAAGACGACAAACGTTTATGTTTTGAAAATCTATAGACCATGTGATCACAAGCAAGGCTCTCAGGCTTTTGATTATAATTTTTCATCCATATGGCATCAATTTCTTTCATGGATCTATAGAAACAATATTCGTGCAAATATTTCTGATAATGCGTTGCCCATTCATCCGGTGTCATGCCGTCGTCTTTTTTCCCAAGACCAAGCTTTTTCATGAATTTCAAATAGCTGTGCATTGATTTGGATTTGGGTTTAAACCAATGGGCGAAATACAAATTCACATGCCCTTCCCACAAAGTATCAGCTGTTGGAAACAATGCTAAAAACACGCCGCCGGGCTTTAAAACGCGTTTTATTTCTTCCATTGGCTTGGTTATATCGGGGATATGTTCAAAAACCATATTGGTGCTAACGGCATCAAAGTGATTATCCGGAAAAGGAAGGATGTCATCCTCAATCTGAAGGATACGTCCGTCTAAAATATTTTTGCTGTCTGCCTCTTCTTTGTAATGATCGGATCTATTTCTGGGATAGGGATCAGCGCCGTAAAAATTCAATCCGGCCTCAATGCCCTTTTCTACGATTCGTCCTGCGCCACAGCCAAAATCCAGAAATACAGCCTGTTTTTCAACGGCATCTGGTATCAGGGTTTGTAGTGTATCAATCACATAATCATAGTGTACAGACATGCTTATTCTTCCTCATAGGGCGATAAATCTTATGTTTAATATTGTTTGTTACTCGTGCAAAGCCCGAAATTTACAGTTTCATAAGCGATAATAATAGACTAAATTACATTTTCTTAAAGATTTCAATGCGTAGATAAAGGATATAAAAAATTAATATCGACGATCACCATATTGGCGAAGATAATAAATGCTTTGTAATTGCCGAGATAGCTCAAGCACATGACGGGTCTTTGGGCATTGCACATTCCTTTATTGATGCTGCCGCGCAGGCGGGAGCAGACGCCATTAAATTTCAGACGCATATTGCTAGCGCGGAATCAACGCGCGATGAAACTTTTCGCATACGGATGAGTGGACAGGATGAAAGCCGTTACGACTATTGGAAGCGTATGGAGTTTACGAAGGATCAATGGTATGGCTTGGCCAAGCACGCAAAAGAAAGCGGTTTGGTTTTTCTCAGTTCGGCCTTTTCTGTTGAGGCGGTAGAGCTTCTCGATAAGATCGGTATGCCGGCTTGGAAAGTCGGTTCTGGTGAATTTCGATCATATGAACTGTTATCCGCGATGATCCAGACAGAAAAACCTATCCTGTTTAGTACGGGAATGAGTCAATACGCAGAAGTCGATGACGCTGTTAAAACATTTAAGGATAAAGATGTTAGCTTTGCACTGTTTCAATGCACAAGCAAATACCCGACCCCGATTGAACATGTAGGCCTGAATGTTCTAAATGAATATAAGCGCCGTTATAACTGTCCGGTGGGGCTGTCGGATCATTCGGGGACTATTCATCCCGCCCTGGCAGCAATTTCAAGAGGTGCGGACCTTCTGGAACTGCATGTGACTTTTGATAAAAAAATATATGGTCCGGATACGGTTGCATCGGTAACGTTTGATGACCTCGAACTTATTTGTAAGCATGCCCAGAACGTTACCCTCATGGATCAAAATCCAGTCGATAAAGATCAGATGGCTGATGAGCTGGAAAATGTTCGAAATCTATTTACTAAAAGTATAGCTTTGGCATCACCACAAAAAGCGGGGACGGTTATCTCCGATAAAATGCTTGCCCCGAAAAAGCCTGGAACAGGCATACCATATACACAAAAAAATGATGTAATCGGGCTTGCCTTGCGAAAAGATGTTGAAGCAGACCGATTGTTAAACTGGGAGGATCTCATACGTGACAAAGCGTAAAATTTGTGTCGTATTAACTGCGCGTACCAGTTATGCCAAAATAAAATCTATCCTTAAAGCAGTGCAAGCGCATGACTCCCTTGAGCTACAGCTGGTTTGCGCTGCGTCTGCAGTTCTGGAACGCTATGGCGACACTGATAAAATGGTTGAAAAAGACGGCTTTCCCGTTAATGAACGTGTCTACATGATTATGGAAGGCGAAACCCTCCTGACCTCAGCCAAGGCAACAGGTATGGGGGTTATTGAATTTTCAGGCGCCTTTCATCGTCTGAAACCCGATGCGGTTTTAGTTATGGCGGATCGATTTGAAATTCTTTCTGCCGCTGTTGCTGCAAGTTACTTAAATATCCCGCTTGCCCATGTACAAGGTGGAGAGGTATCGGGAAATATTGACGAGAAAGTTCGTCACGCCGTCACTAAACTGGCAGACTTGCACTTTCCTGCAACACAAAAATCAGCAGATAACATCATAAGAATGGGCGAAAACCCCGATACAGTATTTTTAACCGGCTGTCCCTCTATCGACGTAGCGCAAGATGTGCTGGACAAACCAAAGTTAGATTTTGATATTTATGAGAAATATGGCGGTGTCGGTACATTCCCCGATTTATCAGCCGGATATTACATAGTTATGCAACATCCTGTGACAACTGAATATCACAACAGCCGCGATCAAATCAATGCGACACTTCATGCAATGGACAGAACGCAAAAACCAGTCTTATGGTTTTGGCCCAATGTCGATGCAGGCGGAAATGATATCTCGAAGGGTATTCGGGCATTTCGAGAAAACAAAAAACCTGAATTTATGCATTTTATAAAGAATATGGAGCCGCAGGATTTTCTGCGCGTTTTGAACAACTCTTTAGGCATCATTGGAAATTCCAGCGTTGCCATTCGAGAGGCATCCTTTCTGGGCATTCCTGCTGTCAATATCGGCTCACGTCAGAATGCCCGTGAAAGGGGCGATAATGTCTGTGATGTTGACTATGATGTGGAACAAGTATATGAAGCTGTGACTAAGCATTGCGGGTCTAAAAAAGAGAGTTTATCAACCTATGGATCGGGCAATGCCGGCAAAAAAATTGCTGATACTCTGGCTACAACATCGTTGAATTACCAAAAAACATTACAGTATGTTCAGTAAAAAAAGGGAACATCATGACTGCAAAACAAGCAATCCATCAGCCAACTTCCACCGGTAGTGTCGGAGAGTTTGATCAAAACTGGCAGGAACGTAAAGAAACAAAATATAATCACTGGGTTAAAGGCGCGCTTCAAAACCAGATACAACTGGCCTTCCGCAGCCACTGGACGTTATTTAAAGAGATTTTAAAAGACCGCCCTATGGATACTTGCCTCGAAGTCGGGTGTGGTCGTGGTAGCCTATCAAGCTATTTTGCCGATAATGGCGTGAAATGTACTTTGCTCGATACATCAACCAGTATTCTCAATACAGCAGAAGAGGTATTTAAGGCAAACGGACATGACGCGGAATATGTAGAAGCAAATGCGTTGGATATGCCGTTTGATGATAATAGCTTTGATGTCGTTGCCAGTATTGGCTTATTGGAGCATTTCGAAGATATAGCCCCCCCCATTCTGGAACAAATCAGAGTACTTAAACCTGGCGGTACATTCTTGGGATATATCGTGCCCGAGCGCCCTGATAATGTTCAGAAAAACTATAATTGGATCAATAAAATCCTGAAATTTTTTACCAGTATGTTCGTGCTGTCTCTTATACACATCTGACGCTGCCGACGAATCCAGAGGTGTTG
>CAXHFH010000021.1:0-25011 GCA_964015995.1 uncultured Alphaproteobacteria bacterium | reverse complement strand
GAGCAGAGCTGGCGCAACCCAACGCAACCATCATTAGATATAATTTAAAAAATTTCACGTTAAATGCACCTTTTATTGAACTGGTTTAATATTAATTTCAGAACTGCAATTATTATCCTTTGATTGAATAACACCCTCATCATTCAAAACAACAAGAGAATCACATAACATTGATTGCTCTGCTAGAAAGGTCACAACGCCGTGTGGGGCGTTCATTGACATCGTAAACTCTGAATACGTGCTATCTTTTACATTCGCAGATCGACCATCTTCACTTATTTTAAGCACTAATATGGTGCTCTCGATAGACTGGAGATCCCCCATCTCCATACCTTTTTGAGTTTCTCGCAACAATTCCTCTTTATTCATAGACATTGTTTGCTTCTGCTGAGGTGCACCAGCCATGTTGCTAATAACGTTTATAACCGTTTTTGCATCTTCATGTGTATGCTTTTTCATGAAGTCCATTGTGGGCTTTAACCCCGCGAGTTGTACATCAATAGATTCTTTATAAAAACTTCTGACATTATCCTCTGTTAAGTCAGAAGTATCCGCATATGCAGTTTGCACCAAAGCAAACATAGCCACAAAAAAAGTAAAGAGTTTTGATTTCATTTTCATCGACCTAAACTATTTTTTAGGTTTCACATTAACTTCCACATCACACTCAGACTCTTTCGTCTGAACCACACCTGCCGTGAGCACAACTTCTGTATCACAGCTTTGTTTACTCGCAATCAAAAGTGTTTTTGTTTCGGAAATACTCAATGTAAAATCAGACGATGTCTTTTCAATAACTTTTGCAGACTGACCATCATCAGCAATGTCCACTTCAATAATTTCGGTTTCAATGCTGTCAACGTTTCCTTTCTCGTAGGCTTCCTTCGTTTCTTTTAGAACTGTCGCCTTATCAGAAATAACTGTTGTTTTCTGAGGGGGCTGCCCCTCCATGCGCGTACGCATGTGCAATTCATTTCTTGCATTTTCATGCGTATGTTTTTCTAAAAATGCCAGTGTTTCAGTAGATCCCTTAATCTGCACGTCAGCGGCCTGTTTGTAAAAAGCTCTAATAGCCTCCTCCGTGAGAACATCCTTTTTGATCGTAGGAGTTTCATCTATCACTTCAACAGCTGCTTCATCAGCCGGCATAATTTCCATTTCTGCACGCGCCTCTACACTATTAAGCGATAGAACGCACAAACCAACAGCAATGACACGTGATGATGTTTTAAAAAATTGATTGTTATTCACAAAAGTTCTCCTCAAAGAAACGTCTACTATACAAAATTCAAAAGACTGTAGCAT
Organism: uncultured Alphaproteobacteria bacterium; assembly: GCA_964015995.1. GTDB lineage: Bacteria > Pseudomonadota > Alphaproteobacteria > Micavibrionales > Micavibrionaceae > UBA1672. Next base: position 23,706 of record CAXHFH010000021.1, on the reverse strand, counting down.
TTTTTTATGCTTATGCTCTAGTATAGATTCATCATAAACCATATACTTAAGTTTGATTCGGGTACATTCCTCCCATGCGGCTAAAAACATTTCACGCCAATACTATGACAGAAGCAATGCAAATGATACGCGATACTCTTGGCGAAGACGCCATTATTGTTGCTACGGGTGAAGACCGTGCAAAGGGTAACGTGCGCGTTACTGCCGCTATTGAGCCTGCGTTCGAAATTGGTGAAGATACTGCCGCCGTATCCGGTGGTGATAACTGGCTACAATATGATGATGAAACGGATACAGATGCCATCGCCGAAGAGCTAACCGACATTATGTTGCGTCATTGCGTCCCCGAAGACGTGATGGACCACCTTATATCCTCTGCGACCGTTATGGGCTTTGATGATATTCGTATTGCCCTTGTGACGACATTGGAACAATTATTCACATACCAACCTTTGCCTATCAGACAATTCCCAAAACCCATCATGATGGTTGGCCCACCGGGCTCAGGGAAGACATTATCAGTGGCTAAGCTTGCAGCGCGCGGCGCAATGAACGGCCTTGATATTGGTGTTGTCTCAACAGATACAGTGCGCGCAGGCGGTATAGAACAACTGAAGGCATTCACAGACCTTTTGAAAATAAATTTGCACAAAACCTCTGACTTCAGGGATCTTGGAAAAATTGCCGATGACCTATCACAGCAACATGATCAAGTCATAATCGATAGCTCCGGCCTTAATCCATTTGATAAGAATGAAGTTAAAACGCTTGCAAGGCTTATCAATGCTACGGATATCAGGCCTGTCCTTGTCCTTCCCGCAGGCACCGATGCCGACGAAGCCGGTGAAATGGCGCGTGTCTTTGCGACAATCGGCGTTAGCGATATCCTGCCGACGCGCGTGGATATGGCACGGCGGCTAGGCAGTTTATTATCCGCAGCGTATCATGGGAATTTGAGCTTTTCAGATGTCAGCACAACACCAAAAGTCGCACAAGGTTTAGTACCGCTCTCCCCCAGAGCACTCGCACAACTTCTGATGCCGCGACTGTATAAATCCACCAGAAGTGATATAGTAGGCAACCACACCTCGAGAATAGAGGCGAAGAAAACAGGAACCAGATAATGACAGGCAAGCCCGTAACCAGAAAATCGCCATCGCCAGCCAATCCAAAAATGCGCAGAGCATCAAACATCATTGCCGTCGGCAGTGGTAAGGGCGGCGTAGGGAAAACATGGTTCTCAATCACATTGGCACATGCCCTAACCAAAATGGGTAAACGCGTTTTATTATTCGATGGTGACTTAGGATTGGCCAATGTTGACGTTCAACTCGGCCTAATGCCAAAACGTGATTTGAATGATGTTATTCGCGGACGCTTGGGATTAGACCGCGTTGTGCAAGAATATGAAGACGGTGGCTTTGATATTATTGCCGGGCGTTCCGGTCAAGCCTCTCTCTCTGCCCTACCGAGCCAGAGACTAAGCCTGTTACGTGATCAATTATTAGACCTCGCATCGGAATATGATGTGGTAATTGCCGATCTTGGCGCGGGCGTGGATCGTACCGTGCGCATGCTCTCTGCCACTGCCACCAATACATTATTAATCACCACCGATGAACCGACATCCCTGACAGATGCCTATGCGTTTATCAAACTCGGCAATGCGGCAGGCATGTCGAGCAATATCAATATCGTGGTGAATATGGCCTCAAGCGTAAATGAAGGTGAAAAAACCTATAAAACCCTCCTTAAGGCGTGTGAAAACTTCTTACGCTTATCACCTGATTTGGCTGGCATGATCCGCTCTGACAGCAAAGTAAAGGAAACCATACGCAGCCAAACACCTATTTTGATTCGCTCTCCGAACGCTGATGCGGCGGTTGATGTCGAAAAAGTTGCACAATATGTTTGGAAGAAAGTGCAATCAGCACAACGCAGAAGTGCATCCGCTTAATTTTATGCTTCGCGGCAGTGTTATTTTCGCGCTAAACTCACATTCATGAGTGACCCAACATCCATTGCATCCTTACTTACGCAAACCATAACGGCGAATGCCCGTGCCTCTGCCAATGCCAAGGTGGAAATCATCGCTCTTGCCCAAAATCTGCAGGAACTGAAACAAGCGCAGAATTTAAGCGGGCAGATCGTACAAATTTCCGAAAACAACACAGTAACCATTCGTACCGATCAGGGTGAAATCGTTATCCGCACGGATCAAGCTGCGCGTCTGCAAGAAGGTAGTCAGATTGAAATCAGAATTGAATCGGGCTCCCCACCAACACGAGCAGCACTACGCCCCACCCCGCAAAATGTGAAACAAACGCAAGCACAAACACAGCAGTCAACCATCCAAATCACACTGCCGCAGACAGTATCTCTTGCGCAGATAACAAACGATACACCTCTATCCATCGCGCCGTATAACCAAAACATTACACAGCCCTACAATGAACAAATTCAGGGAACCGTAAGCACCAATTTGCCCGTCAATGTAGCCCTGGTCGGATCAGGCAGCATAGAAACCACCTCACTTGCGCCCGCCCCCATCATTGCGCCGCTCACATCGGCACAACTTACCTCAATTACGGGGGATGCAAATAGCACATTGCAAACGTTTACCACGCAAAACACCCTACCGTTTCGTAGCATCGCCGCACAGAGTTTAACCTCTGAGTTGCAACATCAAATCACGACTTCAGAACAAGTCACAAGACAGCCATCCTCAATCAAAATTGAAAGCATATCCCCACCATTACCAGAGGTTTCCATTCGCCATGAAGAAGCATTTGCGCTTCTCAATACAAAAATCGGAAACAGTCATGCCATTTTGACAGGATTCACAGAAAACCAGAATTTTGCCGTGCTACGTTTTATTGCTCCGCAAAGCCTTGCCGACCAGCAATATGCCCTGCAAGTCCCCATTGAAGACATCCCTGTTGGAACGCGCCTAGATGTGAATATCCTGCAGAGTAATCAAAGCCCCGTGCACGCCCTGCCGACCTTAACAGCATCCTATTTTTTAACGCCTGAATTTTGGCCAATCATGCAAGACATTCAGCAAACACTGGCACATACAGCTCCGCAAACTGCGCAAGTGTTTAACACCGTTCTTCCCAATGCCGCCGCGCCTGCGCAACTGGGCACGAGCGTTCTGTTCTTCGTGGCGGCTATGCGCTCCGGTGATGTTCAAGGGTGGCTCGGCGATAAGGCCGTTGATGCCCTAAAACGCGCAGGCAAAGCAGATGCTCTTGGGCGTTTGGGACGAGAAATCTCGGCGATGGCACGGATGAACACGGACACTATTTCCGGTGACTGGCGCGCGATGTCTCTACCCCTTGCTTGGCAAAATGATATCAATAAAATCGCCCTTTACTATCGTAATGAAGACAAAGGAAGCAATGCGCCCGAACAAGGAACAGGCAAAAAAACACGCTTTATCATGGACTTAAATCTAAGTCAGATGGGTAAGGTGCAACTGGACGGGCTATTTATTGGTAAAGACGGTGCAGGAAGGCTTGATTTGGTGCTGCGAACAGAGCAGAGCTTTACCCAAGCGATGAAGCAAACCATGCGCCAAGCGTATACGGACGCATTGCACGAAACACACATTACCGGGGAATTATCATTCCAAAATCATCTGGATAGTTGGGTGCGTATCACGCCCGACGAGGTGAAGGAATATGCGGCGGATGTTTAATCCTCATCATTAAATTCATTCCTTTCAATATTCCAAGGAGAATTAGGCGTTTCACGCCACGCGTAATATCCCGGCTCAATATGAGCGATTTCCTTAACACTTGGATCCATTGAAACAATACTTTCCATAGAAACTAGTGCCGCATTTTCCATTGTACCGCCTTCTTCTCCAATAAACTGCCACCCATGATCATCTTCATCATGATAAACATAAAAAATTGACTCACCTTCAAAAATGACTGGTTTAGTTGACATTGCCGCACAATTTTTTGGTTGATCGAATGGCCAATCGTCCATCTTTAATCTTCTTTCCGGCGATGCCCGTCAATCGCGATTTCATCAAGCTCATCGGATTCCTTTTTATCCAACTCGGCCTGCGCTTCGGTCTTGCGGCGGTCATTGACGATTTCCACTTTTTTCATTTCCGCGAAGGCTTCACGCACTTGTTCCTGCGCCAATCTAATCTGGTTTTCGAGCTTTTTCCGTTTGAGATCAATCGACTCTATTTGGTCACTCACACGTTTTGAGTATGCCCCGAAATAACTGAGGAAATCAGCATCCATCTGTCGCGCTTTTTCGGCTTCAATGGCGTGCTGCGCTTCCAGAGCATCTCGCTCATACTTCAAATCTTGTTCACGCTTATACAGCGCAGCCAGAGCTTTTTGCCGTTGTTCAACGGTATATTTGCGCACACGGATCAGGGAATCTAATTCAGCCATACACGCATTATATCCATTTTATGAAAGAAATTATATATCGAGCGTACTGTCAGGCACATTTTGCTTTGTACCATCATAAACCAACGAATCATGCGTCGCGGCCAACCAAACCATATCATCTAGATTAACGCTGTTTTGCTTTTGCCTGATCATTTCTTCAACGCCGCCTGTATCAGGGTCGTGCAGGAAATCAGACGCATCAGATCCGCCGCGAACCAAACCGTCTTCCCAGCACGCAGAATCAACGGCGATATGCATGGGCGCGGGCTTTCCTTTTACGTCAAAGCTAAGGACAGACACATTATGTTCCGCGAGCATATCGATAATCTCGTTCAAAATACCGTCTTGCATAGCACCGCCCATTTGTGCACCGACAAGGCGTGCCTCCATCGGATCGCCTTCCCCCTGATGCACACTATTCAAAACTGCACTCAAACTCTTAACACTCTCCGAAGACATTTGGGATAATGCCCCCTCTGACACAACATGAACCAAGCCCGTAGCTTTAGTTAGCGGATTATGAACCGCGACACCAATGCATGTTGCCAAAGACATTGTTCCTAACGCCGGATATTCTGCATCTGGGCTTGTTACGCCCCCCTCATTCATTTCCACAGCCACAGCGCCCGACGGATCAAAATGCTCACGCGCATCTTTCATAAAAGATGCTTTCGGCAAGTCCATTAAGGCCTGCATGCGCTCTTCTATATTCGTATAATCCTGTAAATTAACACTCATGAAACCACCGCTCAGTATTACGTGCCTCTTTTATACTCTAGTTCGAGAATTGTTGCCAATTGTAAGAAACCATCCTCAATACCGGTACATTCATCTTTGTTCTGAGTCAGGAATGCCTCGATTTTCGGATAGAGCAATATGGCCTCATCTACGAGTGGATCACTGCCCTTTCGGTATGCACCCAAACGGATCAATTCCGACATATCCTCATACGTCGTGATGATTTTCTTGGCATGCTTCATGATTTCGTTTTGCCGCGGCGTAATCGCTCCGGGCAAAGATCGAGATACGGATTTTAAGACATTAATCGCCGGAAAACGCCCACGGTCCGCAATCGGACGTTCCATCACGATATGCCCATCCACGATACCACGTACGGCATCGGCTATCGGTTCGTTGTGATCATCGCCCTCCACAAGGACAGAAAATAGTCCCGTGATTGAGCCTTCACCGCCCTCGCCCGGCCCTGCACGCTCCAATAGCCTTGCAAGCTCTCCGAAAGTGGTGGGTGGGTACCCCTTTGACGTTGGCGGTTCACCCGCACTTAACCCAATCTCACGCTGCGCCATAGCAAAACGGGTTAAGGAATCAATCAAACACAAAACTTGCTTACCTTGCCCTCTGAAATATTCCGCCAAGGCTAAAGTCATATAGGCGGCCTGACGGCGCATAAGCGCAGGCTCATCGCCAGTGGCCACGACAACAACTGATCGCGCCAAACCATCTTCGCCCAGATCATCTTGCAGAAACTCCTGAACTTCACGTCCACGTTCGCCCACTAACCCAATGATCGAAACGTCCGCAGCCGTGTAGCGCGCCATCATAGAGAGTAAAACCGATTTACCAACACCAGAGCCAGAGAAAATCCCCATCCTCTGTCCCTGACATGTGGCTAAGAACGTATTTACCGCACGTACGCCCAAATCAAGCTGATCACCAATGCGTTGACGTGCATGTGGAGGTGGTGGTTTATTTTTCAGTGGAACAGGCAAAGCCCCTTGCGACAGGGCACCTTTACCATCAATCGGCTCCCCCAAAGCATTAATCACACGCCCAAGCCAATTTTCCGATGGTGTTATCGAAGGCATATTATCTTGCACGATGGCCTTACACCCAAGGCCGATCCCTTCGAGTGTACCAAATGGCATCAATAATGCTTGCCCATCCCTGAATCCGATCACTTCACACGGAACATCTTCGCTTTCTGATGGTTTGAGATGCACGAGTGAGCCAATCGTCAAAGCCTCTGACACACCATCAATTTCTAACAGCAGGCCAAGAATCTTCGTAACGCGGCCGTAGAGCTGTCGCTCTGGCACTGCGTCGATGGCATTTCCAATTTGTTGTGCTAATCGATCCATGATTTGATCCGCGTTAATTCAGACAACCGCAGTTTACTCTTATTCACAGGAAATACAAAGCACAGAGCAGATAAAAACATGAATATTAATAAATCTGTGCGAAAACCGTTAAACAATTTGTTAACTTTATTAATGTTTGTTAATATGCTTGTTAATAAAGGTTAACGCAATTTGTATAACTTTTTGTTTTTTATACGTTTTCAAAGGGAGAATCCATGCGTGTTTTATTAGTTGAGGACGACACATCCACCGCGAAGAGCATAGAACTGATGCTCAAATCAGAAGGATATATCGTAGACACAACCGATCTTGGGGAAGATGGCTTGGATCTTGGGAAAATATATGATTACGACATCATTATATTAGACCTCATGTTACCCGATATGGATGGCTATGATGTTTTGAAAGCGTTCCGCGCTGCTAAAGTTGATACACCGATCCTTATCCTGTCCGGCCTGACAGAGCTAGACAACAAGCTGAAAGGCTTGGGCTTTGGCGCAGATGATTATCTGACTAAGCCATTCGATAAACGCGAATTGGTTGCCCGTATTCAGGCCATTGTCCGTCGTTCACAAGGCCACGCACAAAGCATCATCGAAACAGGTAGCATCAAGGTTAATCTGGATACACGCACCATCGAAGCCGGTGGCAAGCCACTACATTTAACTGGCAAAGAATACGGCATTCTGGAATTACTTTCCCTTCGTAAAGGTTCAACTTTGACCAAGGAAATGTTCCTTAACCACCTCTATGGTGGTATGGATGAGCCGGAAGCAAAGATCATTGATGTATTTATCTGTAAGCTGCGCAAGAAACTTGCCGATGCCACGGATGGCTCGAACTACATCGAGACTGTATGGGGACGTGGTTATGTTCTACGCGATCCACATGAGGATGAGAAAAAAGCCGCTAATGCGTAATGGCTAAAACTAGAATCATCGACGACATTCATAAGGGAGCCACATCGTTGGCTCTTTTACTTTTTGTGTGTTACGCGGCATCGTTTGGTGCACGGTATTTTTGGTTTTCCGATATCTTAAGACACTTCATACACCAATATTTTATTGGCGCGTTAATACTGGGGGTATTCTTTACTTGCAGGAAATCATGGCTATGGTCGACAATAATGTCGCTTACTGCTCTGTTTACTGCTTATGAGATCATATCAGTACGCTCGACACCGTTTCCCCCTACTGCGTTCGAAAGAACCATTACAATAGCAAACTATAACAAGCTATATTTTGCGCCCAATTATGATGCGCTATTAAATTGGATAAAAGAAGAATCTCCCGACATCTTGATTATTCAAGAAGCTGATCCTCCCACATCTAACTTAACCAAGACTTTAAGTGAGTATCCATACTCAATAAAAAAAATCCCAACCAATCCGTTCGGCTTTATTCTTCTAAGTAAATTTCCAATTTCTGAACATAAAATTGGAGAAACCCAAAAACATGTTTTGAACAACATATACGCTCACGCTGTTATTGATATTTCAGAGAATTTAAAAATTTCACTTTATTCAGCGCACCCAGTCCCTCCTGTATCGTACATCTACACGACGCAACGTAATGAAGACATTATGCAGATGACAAATATGATAAAAGAAGACTCATCGACAAATATCATTTTTCTTGGTGACTTTAATATCACGCCTTATTCTCCGTTTTTTAAGGACGTCTTAAAAACGACAGGGCTAAAAAATCAATATACGAGCCTACTTCCATTACCAAGCTGGCCATCAACTTATTACGAGTACATTTTCCAAATTCCTATTGACCATATCCTGCATAAAGGCGATCTTGAGTTGGTTGATAAACGCCGCGGCCCTGCGATGGGCTCGGATCATTATCCACTTGTTGCAACCTTTGCCATTCCAGAATAGCCCCATGGACATATTAAAAACCGCCATACCAATTTTGTCTTATGTGCTTATTGCTGCGTTCTTGTTGGCCTTTCTTGCACATTGGCACTGGTCGTTCGCGTTATTCACGCACTTCAATGTCCAATATATCGTTGGTGCGCTTATCTTCTTACCGTTTCTTGTTTTTCTAAATCATGACTTGTTTTTATCATTTTGTATGATCATTGTTGCGGCAATCAGTTTCGCACAAACAAGATTGCCGATGGCAGAACCATGGAATTTTTTACCGCCACCCATAACTCAAGACAGCGGAACATTAAAAGTTGCACAATATAATAAATACCATAAAAACCACCCCTACAAAGAACTCCTACCTTGGCTAGAGCAGAACAAGATTGATCTTTTAATCATGCAAGAGCTCGGCAAAAAAGAAATTGAACAATTTAAAAAAGAATTAGGTTCTCTGCTTCCCTTTTCTCCACCTAGCAGCGTGAGAATACCGGGACATGCAATGATTTTCAGTAAGTACAAACTTGAAAATCTGCAGGTCAAAAAAGTTTGTCAAAAGCTATGTGAGACAAGTGCGACACGTTTCGAGATTACATTGCCTGATGAGCAAACAATCACTGTTTTTTCTGTACATGCCGATACGCCCCTTTTTAAAGGGCATTACGACAGACAGAGTGAAGAACTCTTACAAACCGGGCGATGGATTAATCAGGAGAAAACAGACAAAACGATTTTCATTGGTGATATTAATACAAGTCCCTACAGCCCGAACTTTCGAAAACTACTCGATGTGTCCGGTTTACGTTATCAGAATTACAGCGTTCTGCCCGAAACAACATGGCCCTCATTCATGGGGTTATCGTTCTTAAGAATCCCGATTGATCATATTTTGTTCAGTGATGGCCTAAACCTGACACGCATAAAGCAAGATCAATCACATGGATCAGATCATCATTCCCTTATAGCCACATTTACAGTAAAGTAAGCACATGGATATCATTAAAAACAACATCGCCAATACACTCACTATTCTAAGAATGCTGCTCCTACCGCTTATGGTGCTGTTTTTCTTCCTTGAGGGCACATATGGCTCCGTTGTGATCTTTCTATGCTTTTTCACCTATGCTTTTGCTGCTATCACAGATTTTTTTGATGGATATTATGCCAGAAAATTAAACCAAATCAGTGAACTAGGAACGTTTCTTGACCCAATCTCTGACAAAGTATTCGTAGCCACCTTATTGATTATGCTGGTCGGGTTTGATCGCATTTCAGGGCCTTGGGTCATCCTTGTAATGCTTATATTCGCACGAGAGTTCTTAGTATCCGGCATACGTGAATATTTAGGCCCTAAAAACATAAAAGTCCCCGTCAGCCAAATGGCAAAGGTCAAAACAACCGTTCAGATGGTTGCAATTGGCTTTTTGATCCTCAGCGGATATTCACCCTACGCGCATGAACTTGGGCTAATGCTTCTCGCTTTGGCAACCATATTGACTTTAATCACCGGCATGTCTTACCTATCTATTGGGTTAAAACACATGACAAAACAACCGGAAACAAACGAGTCCTAAAACATGCAAAAATTCTATCAATTGATCCGCCCAGCTATTTTCAAAATGGATGCGGAAACGGCACACGGATTAACCATCAAGGCACTAAAAACAGGACTGGTAAAGTCTTGTAAACCAGTACAATCATCTTCTTTGGAACAAAATATATTCGGCCTTAAATTCGAAAACCCTGTCGGCATGGCTGCAGGTTTCGATAAAAATGCCGAGGTTATCGTGCCCTTGCTCAAGCTTGGCTTTGGCTTCACCGAAGCGGGCACCGTTACACCGAAACCACAAGGGGGCAATCCGCGCCCGCGTATTTTCCGCGACCCGAAAAGCGGATCAGTCATAAACCGCATGGGCTTTCCTAATGGCGGTGTACGCGTATTTAAACCCAACCTAGATAAAGCCAGAAGCAACCCTGCACGCCCCGATGATGGCATCATCGGCGTGAATATTGGCATGAATAAAGGGCAAGCCAACCCAGTGGCAGATTATCGCCTTTTGTTACAAGAACTCGCGCAGCAGGCCGATTACATCACGGTGAATATATCATCCCCCAACACACCGGGCTTACGTGATTTACAGGAAAAAGAGCCTTTATCAGAATTGTTAGCGCAGCTCATGAAAACCGTGAGACGCGTTTGTGGCGATCACCCGACGCCTTTACTGGTAAAGCTTGCGCCTGACCTAACTGAAGAACAGCAAAAAGACATTGCAGAAACTTTGCTAGAGGCACGCGTTGCAGGTGTAATCCTAACCAACACAACATTAGATCGCCCTGAGTTTTTACCCGACGATTTCCGCGCCCAAAAAGGCGGACTAAGTGGCTCTCCTCTACGAGATAAATCAACAGATATCATTCGTAACTTCTATAAACTCACAAAAGGCAATTTACCCATTATCGGTATTGGCGGCATCTCTACGGCAGAACATGCCTATGAGAAAATTCGTGCCGGCGCGAGCCTCGTGCAGCTATATACTGGCATGATTTACGAAGGCCCTGATATTGCCAACAATATCAATAAAGGGTTACTCCAACGCCTTGATCGCGATGGCTTTCATAACATCAGTGATGCTATCGGCGTGGATGCTTAACAAAAAACAGTACATTTCACTATCTTCAAAAAAACGGCACAGCATTTGCATTGTAATTCTGTATTACAAAAAAATGGCTGTTTTATATGGATGAGAAAAAACCCAGAATGGGTGAACAGGAAAAATATGCTAATTTTGAGAATGTCGTTCCGGCATTTCTTGCCCCTGATCATATCGTTGAGCAATATTACGCAAACGATGAAGTCATCGAGGCCGAAACAGAGATTCAAGACATTGAATTTTTCACCAAAGGTTCTACCACAGAGGCCATAACCCCCGGTGACATGGTTATTCGAGAGCGGCTGTATAGTGCCATAGAACATAACGATATTGATGTCTTCATACAGCCTATCGTCACCTTGCCCCAGCGCCGTATTTTATTTTATGAGCTTTACGGAAGACTGCGCGTGCAATCAGGCATTTATTTGGCCGCACAGGATTATATGCCATTGGCCGCAAACGAGCCGATGATCAGTCACCTAGACGCCCTCCTCCTATCTCACTGTATTAAAATACTCGGCAAACAGCGGCAAGAATATGATCGCGATTTTGCCTACTTTATTAATATTAAACCCGCGACCCTTCGTAACAGGCTATTTATGAGTAGCCTTCTGAGCATACTTTCGCGCAACCGTTCTATCGCAAGCGCGCTTGTCTTTGAGATTAGCTACCGTGACTTTTTAATGCTCTCCCCGGGTGAGCAAAAAATCATAAACGGCCTTGTCGATATAGGCTGCCGTTTCTCGCTAGATCATGTCACGGAAATCCCAGAAGACGTCAAATATTTACGTACACACAATATTCACTTCATAAAAATCGCTGCCAAAACATTATTGAAAGGCAGCAAAACAGAAAATGGGTTCTCAGATATTTTATCGCGCAAGCATAATCTGGACGTGAATGGTATTGAAATCATTATAGAAAAAATAGAAACCGAAGAAACTCTGTTACAAATTTTGGATTTTGATTTGAAATACGGACAAGGGTTTTTGTTCGGAAAGCCTGATTTTCAAGGAGTATACACGGGGGCGTCTTAAAAACCGCTCCTCTCTGCGTATATATTTTTCATATTTCTGCGTGACTTTACGTAAAACATTAATATAGAATACGACAATTTTTAAAAGGATTATGAATAATGGGTACACCACTTCTGCGCTTAAACTTATGTCTGGTTTTGTTTCTACTCGTCATAAATATCTTGTTTATGAGCTCGCTTGGACACACTGAGGAGCAAAAAGACACACAGCAAACAGCAACGATGAAACCGAAGGTTGGCAGTGAAGCTAGTCATGCGATTGCCCTTCACGGCGCGCCGAAATATCCAGCAGATTTCACACATCTTGATTACGTTAATCCAGATGCCCCCAAAGGTGGTACATTAAAACAACATGTGATCGGAACGTTTGATTCCCTCAATCCATTTATTGTTAAAGGTGATCCGGCGGGTGGTTTAAACTTCATCCGTAGCGGGCTTTTCTATGAAAGCTTGATGCAAAATGCTTGGGATGAACCTTTCTCGCTCTATGGCATTATCGCAAAAGACATTACTGTTGCTGAAGATAAATCATGGGTTCGCTTTAATTTGCGCGAAGAAGCCAAATGGCATGACGGCACACCAATCACATCTGCAGATGTCATATGGACGTTCAAAACGCTTACAGAAAAAGGGCAGCCATTTTTCAAGGCATACTGGCATGATGTCGAAACAATCGAAGCCGATGGCGATAAAACCGTAACGTTTAAATTCTCTGTCAAAGGTAATACTGAATTACCATTGATTATCGCGGAAATGACAATTTTGCCGAAACATTACTGGACTGCAGAAGGCCGCAAATTCGATGAAACATCATTGGAAGTTCCCTTGGGCAGTGGGCCATACAAAATTGGCAAAGTGATCCCCGGACGAACGATTGAATATGAGCGCACCCCGGATTGGTGGGGTAAAGATTTACCCTTTTTCAAAGGCATGAATAACTTTGATAAAATCGTTTATGATTATTACCGCGACCACAATGTCGCACATGAAGCCTTTCTGTCACAAGATTATGATGTGAAATTGGAAAATGTTGCCAAAACATGGAAAGAAAACTATATCGTTGCAGAAAACAAACAAGCACAACTACAAAAGCAGGAAATCAAAAACTCCAGACCTGCTGGAATGGATGCTTTCATTTACAATATCAGACGCCCACTCTTTAAGAATATAAAAGTACGCCAAGCTCTTGCTTATGGATTTGATTTCGAATGGTCGAACAAGCAATTCGCCTATGGCGATTATGTTCGCACAAACAGTTTTTTTGAAAACTCCGATTTGGCATCTGTTGGACTACCCAGTGAAAAAGAGCTGGAAATCTTAGAACCTTACCGCGGAAAAATCCCCGAAGAGGTTTTCACAACAGCATATAAAGCACCCGTGACCGATGGATCAGGCAAAAACCGCCGCAATCTTAAGGCAGGGATAGATCTTCTTGAAGCAGCAGGTTATACGCAGCTGAATGATGATGGTATCCGTTTCAAAACACTGGAAGACGGCACCGTCCAAACGTTGAGTTTTGAAATATTGCACCATTCTGCAACGTTTGAAAAATGGGTGCTGCCGTTTGTTAAAAATCTGGAACGCATGGGTGTACGCGCCAATTTCCGTGTTGTCGATGCTGCGCAGTTCCAACGTCGGATCAATACATTCGACTTTGATATTCTGCTTGGCGCTTTTGGCCAATCTGATTCACCAGGCAACGAACAACGAGATTATTGGGGCTCAGAAAAAGCTGATATCCAAGGCTCTCGTAATTTAATTGGTATTAAAGACCCGGTCATTGATGAATTGATCGAAGGTATCGTACAGGCCAAATCCCGTCAGGATCTTATCACTAAAACCCGCGCGATGGATCGTATCCTCCTATGGAATCATTACGTTATTCCAAGGTGGCATTACCCGAAATGGCGTGTTGCGTACTGGAATAACATACAAAGACCAGCAGAGCTTTCCGGTATCAGCCCACTGATTTCCCAAACATGGTGGTCAGCCAATGCGAAAAAGGTCGAAAAAATAGAAAAAACCAAGTAACGTCACTTTAAAGTAACGTCACAACATAAAGGTGTTTTGTTCATGAAACTCGCCATCGCGATACCTGCACGATATGGATCGACACGCTTTCCGGGCAAACCCTTGGCCACGATTGCAGGCAAAACTATGCTGCAACGTGTCCTCGAAGTCGCCCAAAAAGCAGCAGAACCCTATGACGATATCAGCGTATTTGTCACCACAGAAGACAAACGTATCGCCGAACATGTTGACGATCTTGGCGCAGCGTGCATCCCCACCCCGACGAGTTGCCGCACAGGATCAGATCGCGTTTTATCCGCCATAAGACAAATGAGCGATTGGCCTGATTTTGTCATTAATCTACAAGGGGACGCCCCCTTCACGCCACCATCTGTTATTCAAAAAATGATTTCTGCATTCATTGATAATCCACGCGCTGAGGTCATTACCCCTGTACACCGACTGAGTTGGGATGATCTGGATCGACTGCGCAATCGTAAAAAAGAAACCCCCTACAGCGGCACAACCGCGATTGTTAAAAATGACGGTCAAGCGCTCTGGTTTTCAAAAAACATTATTCCCGCCATTCGTAAGGAAGACACCCTACGGATGGAAAATCCCTACTCGCCCGTGCATCAACATTTAGGGCTGTATGGTTTCCGCAGTGACATTTTAGAAAAATTCTGTATGTGCGAACAAGGCGTCTATGAAGAGCTTGAAGGATTAGAGCAACTGCGCATGTTAGAAAACGGGATACGCATCCAAACCGTTGAATTTGAAATTGAAGAAGGCATGATTCAATCCGGCGTCGACAGCCCCGAAGACATTGATCGCGCCGAGAGCCACATATTAAATCACGGCGAGCCGATACAATGACAACATTGATCATTGCCCGTCACGGCAATACATTTGGCCCTGAAGATACGCCAACACGCGTCGGTGGGCGTACGGACATTCCCTTAGTTGAAAAAGGTCGCCAGCAAGCCAAAGCGATAGGCACATATCTTAAAGAACATAATTTAAATCCTGACATAGCCTACAGCGCGACCTTAAAACGTACAAAAGAAACCGCGGATATTGCTCTTCAGTCTGCAGGATCATCTCTCCCCATTGAAACGCTGGATATATTTGATGAGATTGATTACGGGCCAGATGAAAACCAAACAGAAGAAACCGTGATTAAACGTATTGGCGAAAAAGCCATTGAGCAATGGGATAAAAACGCGACGGTCCCTGATGGGTGGAAAGTTAATCCCGATGAAATCATCAAAAATTGGTATACATTCGCACAAAGTATCTGTGATATAGACCGCACTGCTTTCGTTGTCACATCCAATGGAATCGCTCGATTCGCGCCACATATCACAGGTGATTTCGATTTTTTTGCAAAACAGCACACAATAAAGCTTAAAACAGGCGCTATAGGGATATTGACCTTTTCACAAGGTAAATGGCGGGTTACAGACTGGAACATAGTTCCGCTTTTGGACTGAAATTACACCAAAACCTCAAAAACCCATAAAAACCCTTGCTTTCAACCAACCAAAAGCGGTACTATCTTAATAAGGCGAAAAGCCAAACTATAAAAAATATAGTAATAATTATAAAAATTTGGGGTTTTGATAAGCATGTTACCAGAAGAGATATACGCCGGCAGTGGGTCCTCATCTAATTTCAAATATGCACATCCACTTAGTCATGAGCCAGTAGATGATAGCTCTATTCGAGCACGCCTCGCATACGACTTAATGACATTCATGGAACGTAGCGACTGTAATTACTTTCTAAATCCGGAAAGCGCAGCAGGCTATCACCCACAATATAGTGATGACGAAGTCGATATCATGATCATTGATGGCTATTATAAAGAGGCAGAAATGGTCGTTGGACAACGCCTTGCCGAAAATCCGGATGATGAAAAAGCTCAATTCCAACAAGCCTATATCAAGCATTTAAAAGATGAATACAGCAAGCTTCTTGAAAGAGAAGACAGAATTCTTGCGAACGATCCAAGAAACGTAAATGCTATGATCAATAAGGGTTTTGCTTTGGCGAACTTAAGCCGCGAAGAAGAGGCCTTAAAAATTGCCGATAAAGCCTTGTTGGTTGATCCCGAGAACTTAACCGTTCTTGGCAACAAAGCTTATGTGGCCAAACTTCTTGGCAAAGATGAATTAAGAGAAAAGACATTGATGCGTGCATACAACGTGTCGTCGAAAATACGCCTCGAAAAACTAGAGGATATCGAATCTAAGCTATTGAGAGATTTCGAATCTGTCTTTGTTGAATCGGAAACACCGAATGCATTTGACGAATTTAATCAGCGCAGTGGACATGCAGACTCAAAATCCATCCACTAAGCGTAAATAAAAACGAACTCACCATGGAAAACGGCGTAAAACTTTTTTACGTCGTTTTTTGCACATAGACTTATAACGCCTGCGCACCTATTATATCGCTCATGTTTTCGTATATCCTAAAACGACTGCTCCTTATGATTCCGACATTGTTCGGCATTATGCTCATCAGTTTTGTGATCATTCAATTTGTGCCCGGCGGCCCCGTTGAAAAGATGATTGCAGAGTTGCAAGGACACAACACATCAGCCACTGCGCGGTTTACGGGCGGTGGTGGTGATATGGGTACGAGCAGCGGCGCAAAAGCATCCGTTGGCGAAAACAGCAGCTATAAAGGCGCACAAGGCCTAGACCCAGAATTCATCGCGGAATTAGAGGCCATGTATGGTTTCGACAAACCTGCGCATGAGCGTTTCTTTATCATGATCAAAAACTATCTAAGCTTTGATCTGGGGCAGAGTTATTACCGTGATGTTGATGTACTGGAACTCGTTGTTGAAAAAATGCCTGTTTCAATTTCTTTAGGACTCTGGTCCACGTTGATCATATATCTTATCTCTATCCCCCTTGGTATTAAGAAGGCTGTGCGTGACGGCTCTCACTTTGATATATGGACAAGCGCGGCCATATTCATTGGTTATGCCATCCCCTCTTTCATGTTTGCGATTTTGCTCATCGTTTTGTTTGCCGGTGGACGATATTGGGATTTCTTTCCCCTGCGTGGCCTAACATCCGATGGATGGGAAGACATGACCCTGATTCAACAAATCACCGATTATGCATGGCATTTGGTTTTACCGACCGCGGCGATGGTTATTAGCGGTTTTGCATCGCTTACGATGCTGACCAAGAATTCATTCCTTGATGAAATCGGGAAACATTATGTCCTGACTGCCCGATCAAAGGGCTTATCCGAAAACCAGGTGCTTTACGGCCATGTATTCCGCAACGCCATGATTATAGTCATTGCGGGATTTCCTGCTGTTTTCGTGTCTATTTTCTTCACAGGATCCCTTCTGATAGAGGTTATTTTTTCCCTTGATGGGCTAGGACTTCTCAGTTACGAAAGCATCATAAACCGTGATTATCCTGTGGTACTTGGCACCCTTTACATCTTCTCCCTCATGAGTGTTCTCATGCATTTATTCCGTGACCTTGTTTATGTTTGGGTCGACCCTCGTATCGACTTTGAGAGTCGCGATATATAACTCTGTTATTATTACAGATATTATACTTGACGTTTTTCTAATAAAGGCATATACGCTGCGCGCATAATGGTTTTTTAGAGTGAAATTTATGTCTTCATCTTCCGCATTTAAACGCCTACTAATCGTCTGGCCTCTTTTGCTTGGCATTGGAATTTTAACCACCAGTAACGGCCTTCAGGGAACGTTATTAAGCCTTCGTGCAAATGCCGAGGGCTTTCCGGTTGAAATCACAGGTATCATCATGGCGATGTACTATGCGGGCTTTCTTATCGGGTGCCGCTATATCCCCGGCTTGATCGCCTCTGTTGGACATGTGCGGGTTTTTGCAGCCCTAGCCTCTATGGCCTCCACGACAGTGCTTATTCACGGCCTTTTTGTTAACCCATGGCTCTGGATACCTGTGCGCCTACTTACCGGTTTTTGTTTTTCAGGTCTATTTATCATCGCTGAAAGCTGGCTCAACAAAATTGCAAACAAGTCCCAGCGTGGCACGATTTTCAGTGCCTATGTCTCAATCGTTTATGGCGGCTTATTTACAGGGCAGTTTTTGATCAATCTTGCGCCGCTGACCAGTATGAATTTATTTGTGCTTGTCTCTATTATGATATCGTTCGCGCTTGCCCCGATAACACTTACCAATAAAAGAACGCCCAGTTACAACAAGCCTGAAGCAATTGCCTTTCGTGACATGATGAAAATATCACCACTGTCCATGACAGGGGTTTTTGTGGCGGGCCTTTGTAACGGTACGATGTTAAGTCTTGGCCCTATATACGCACAAAGCCTAAACTTACCAGCTTCTGAGATTGCAATCTTCATGGGGGTTTATATTCTGGGAAATACTATATTCCCGGTAATTTTGGGGCCATTATCCGATAAAATAGACCGTCGCATGGTCATTAAATTTGCCACTAGCGCAGCTATTATATGTGCTGCGATTATTACGCTTTATTCTTATTCGTATATCTTGATTTTTATACTCGGCGGGATGGTGACATCTCTTTACAGTGTTTCCATCACGCACATGAACGACCAGATTAAAAAGGCGCAAATCGTCTCGGCTAGCCGCTCGCTTATTCTGTTTAATTCATTTGGATCGATGATAGGCCCTATCGTTGCGGGTATATTACTATCTCAGTTAGGGCACCAAAGTTTCTTCGGGATGATGTCTCTTTATTTAATCGCCCTTATTTGCGTCGCATTTTACCGCACAATCTTCGGTGAAAAAATTATACAAAAAAGGCGCTTTGTTCATATCCCTGCCTTTTCTGCACCATCTATTATGCGATTAAAGTCAAAGACGGTGAACAAGACTGAGGAAAAGGACTTATAGGACTTTTGAAAGCGCAAAAATTTGCCTATAGTCTTATGCTATGAACTTAACGCCCCTCACACGTAGACGCTTATCCCAGTTCCGCGCTAATAAACGCGGGTTTTGGAGCTTTTGGATATTCCTTGCGCTTTTGCTGGTTGCGTCTGGCGCAGAGTTTATTGCCAATGACAAACCCATTATCTTGAAGTATGAGGGCAGTCTGTATTACCCCGTACTTTTTAGTTATCCTGAAACAACCTTTGGCGGTGACTTCGAAACCGAAGCCGAATACAGGGATGAATTTGTACAAGAATTGATTATCGGCGAGGACGGCACAAAGGGCTGGATGCTCTGGCCACCAATACCATTTTACTATGACACCATTAATTACGACCTCTCTAAGCCCGCCCCGACATCACCTGATAAAGTGAATTGGCTCGGCACAGATGATCAGGGGCGCGATGTCGCCGCAAGGGTGATTTACGGATTTCGAATATCTGTCTTATTCGGCATTATCCTAACATTGGTCAGTTCTGTCATTGGCGTCACGGCCGGCGCTATTCAAGGGTATTACGGGGGATGGACAGACATTATCATGCAACGCACGATGGAAATCTGGGCCAGCCTACCAAGTCTTTACATCCTGATTATATTTGCATCTATGTTCATACCCGGATTTTGGAGCTTGCTGCTCATATTACTCCTATTCTCTTGGATGAAACTTGTTGATGTTGTGCGCGCCGAATTTTTACGCGCACGGAATTTCGATTATGTTCGCGCGGCAGGCGCTTTGGGTATATCCAACCCCGTGATTATGTGGCGCCACGTTCTACCCAATGCGATGGTTGCCACCATGACCTTTATGCCTTTCATTTTGACAGCGTCTATAACATACCTCACTGCACTCGATTTCCTTGGCCTTGGTATGCCTCCGGGCAGTCCGTCTTTGGGTGAGCTTTTGGCGCAAGGCAAAAACAACTTACAGGCGCCGTGGCTCGGGATTGCAGCGTTTTTATCACTCGCCATCATGCTTACACTCTTGACTTTTATCGGCGAAGCTGTACGAGATGCCTTTGATCCGCGCAAAACAACATTGTAAGAGATAAAAATGATGAGTGTTAGAAAGTCAATTCAAGCCTTAACGGACGAATTCACAGAATATCGCCGTAACATGCACCAAAATCCACAGACCGCATTCGAAGAAAGTTATGCAGGCGATTTAATCGCCAAGAAGTTAACCGAATGGGATATTCCATTTGTGCGCGGCATTGGCATGACTGGTATCGTTGCAACCATAGAAGGCAAAACAACCGACAGCGGCAAAGCCATTGGTATTCGCGCGGATATGGATGCGCTTGATATTTTCGAAGAACCAAACAAAGACTGGATGTCATTAACCGAAGGAAAAATGCACGGATGTGGCCATGATGGCCACACTGCAATTCTTTTGGCAACAGCAAAATACCTAAAACAAAACAATGACTTTGATGGAAAAGTTAATCTTATCTTTCAACCCGCAGAAGAGAATGGCGAAGGCGCAGAAGCCATGCTCGCCGATGGGTTTTTGGAACGTTTTCCCTGTGATGCACTCTATGCCATGCATAACTGGCCTTATGCGCCTTTGGGTTATTTTGAAATTAATGACGGACCCAGTATGGCCGCCGTTGATTATTTTGAAGTCACGGTCGAAGGCAAAGGCGGACACGCTTCTAAACCGCATACGTTCGTTGACCCCGTCACTATATCCTGTGAAATAGTAACCGCAATCCAAACAATAGTCAGCCGCGAAACAGACCCGTTTGAGCCGCTCGTCATTAGCGTGACCAATATCCACGGCGGTACAGGCGCGTTTAATGTTACCCCTGCATCCGTTAAATTCAGCGGAACTGTTCGTACCTATTGCCAAAACCAGCGTAAACAAACAGAAAAGCGTATTAAGGAAATATCATCAAAAATCGCAAGCAGTCATCGTGCAAACGCGAATTGCGTCTATGAAAACAGAACAGATCCAACGATAAACAATTCTGAACAAGCACGGATATGTACAGAAGTTGCACAAGATTATATGGGTGACTTGATGGTCATCACTGATGCGAAACCATCTATGGGTGGTGAAGATTTCGGTGCCTTCCTCCATCACGTGGATGGGGCGTATGTAAAGATTGGACAAGGTGTCATCAATGAGCCTGACCACCCATGCAGCAAGGGATTGCATAACGCAAGTTATGATTTCAACGATGATTTGATACCGATAGCAACAGAATATTGGGTGAGGCTTGTGGAGCATACATTGCCACTAAAGAAATAAGCTTTGCGCCATTATGAGGTTATTATCTGCTGTGCCCCCATCGCATTAAACCTTATTTTTCTGCCATCGAAATATCTTATGTTAACTGCTGTCAAAAACAAAAATGCTTGACACTTACGCAAAATATATGCTTTTGATTGCACTATGAATTATGCACTGACACAGAACCGACGACGATTGACCCGCTAGGAAATCCTCCTTCAGCGAGACGTTTTGTGCTGCCAATTCCCCGACATCATTACCGTTTTCAATATTAGGCTTACGATTCCCTTAAAAACCAACAACTTACACCCTTGTATTTATAGGGTGTTTACGGCATTTTATTGATGAACAAAAAACGAAATACGAAAAAAAATGACAGAGATATTTATAGATAAAATCAGTTCTGTGACCAAAAATCTGGAACTCAACCACGTCGAAACTATTATAGACGATCCTTCCGTTGCATTATCATGCGAAATGGGCACGGTTCTGGCTGCGGAAGTTTTGGAAGATAAAACGGTTTATAATGAACTTGAACTTCCTTCCGGACGGATGTCGAAGCTTAAAAAAGGCGATATTATTGCTGTGGCTTTGGGGCAAAGACGAGCGCTTAAAGGCTTTGTTGGTGATCTACCAACCTCACTACATCCAGGTGACATTATCCACTTATTGAACCTCGGTGGTGTGGCAGGTGAATGCACAAGCGCAAACACAAAGGAAGTGGGTAATCCGTTGCGGATTAGAATATTGGGCGGCATTACCAGAAAAGGTAAACAGCTTAATATCAATCAAAAAACGCTCTACTCTCTCAAGGATACGATGAGCAGCACGATCCCGCTGATTATCGTCACAGGGACAAGCATGGATAGCGGAAAAACAACCGTTGCCATTGAAATCACAAAAACGCTCACACGGATGGGCATGAAACTTGCGGGTGCAAAACTTACGGGTGTTGGCGCGCTGCGTGATCTCTATAAAATGCAGGATTACGGCGTATATAACGCAGTATCATTCGTTGATGCAGGGATAACCTCAACTGCGAATATTGATGATGAAACGATGAACCAAATGACAAAGGGGGCACTGGATTACCTAAGCCAAGATAACCCTGATGCCATCATCGTTGAATTTGGTGACGGGTTAATGGGAAAATACGGCGTTTCGGCCGTTCTTAAAACGCCGGAGATACAAAAAAATGTAAGGCTTCATATTGGTTGTGCAGGTGATCCTGTGGCGGCGATTGGCTTGGCAAAAGGATGCGCCGACATAGGTGTACCGATTGACGTAATCAGCGGCCCCGTGACGGACAACGAAGTGGGTAAAACAATTATCAGGGATGAAATGGACGTTATTGTTTATAACGCCTTCAACCCGACAACAGAATGGATGGATTTGGTGATCTCAAGATGGCTACACGCATATCAATTATCGGCATAACCGGCTACACCGGATTAGAGCTATTAAGGCTTATAAACGCGCATCCAAAGGTGGAGATCGCGCATATCACGTCGCGTCAACATGACGGCGTGAGTATTGGTGATGTTTACCCGCATCTGGCGCACATGGATCACCCCGTGACCAATCCTGATTTGGATAAAATCGCCACGGATAGTGATGTTGTATTCTTGTGTCTGCCGCATAAAACCGCGCAAGATACTGTTGCCGCGCTCTATGGAAAGGTAAAAATCATAGATTTATCGGCAGATTTCAGACTGGATGATGTAGCCACATACGAAAAATATTACGCCACGCCGCATAACCACGCCGATTTATTGAATAAGGCGGTTTACGGCGCGCCTGAGATTGTCAGTGCGGATGCTATCGCCAAAGCAGAATTAGTTGCCAATCCTGGGTGTTTCGCCCTCCTCGCGCAGCTTATGCTGTTTCCATTTGCGGGCACGATTAAGCAAGCGGATATCATGGCGGTGACAGGTTCCAGCGGATCAGGGAAAATCGCAAGCGACGGCACGCACCACCCCGTGCGGAGTCACAACATGAAAAGCTATAACATCAACAAACACAGACACATCCCTGAAATTTGCAGATCGGCACAAGTCAGCGAAGATCAGTTGAACTTCGTGCCAACCTCAGGGCCGTTCACGCGGGGCATTTTCGCCACTGCGTTCATCACCACCAAAGACGGCGCAGAGATGAAATGCGCAGGCGATGTGTATGAGAACCAACCCTTTATCAGACTGCAAGATGAAGTCGCGCTCGCCAATATTGTCGGCTCTAATTTCTGTGATTTGAACTACAGAAAAGTGTCAGACAATAATTTCATCGTACAAGGCGCGCTTGATAACCTTGTTAAAGGCGCTGCCGGATGCGCGGTGCAGAACATGAATTTAATATGCGGTTATGATGAAACCGAAGGGCTTACCCAACTCAGCCCGCTTTACCCATAAGGAATTAGAACAATGCCAGATAAAAGCAAACTCCCAGATTTTTTCAT
>CAXHFH010000020.1:0-25731 GCA_964015995.1 uncultured Alphaproteobacteria bacterium | reverse complement strand
GTAAAAGCACCTTCGGGGCCAAACAGCATCAGTGGCTTATTATAGATTAGTGCGATAGACACTTCGTTTTTTGTACCATGTGAACCAGGCAATATCACTAAAGCTTTGCTCGTCATAACATTGACCAAATTTCGACTGAACGGCATGACATCGCTTTGTGCTTTGGCACTTAACGGTGTTATCATTGGCACTTCGATGTAAGGGTTGGGGTATTCTTCAGTATCCAGTTTTTGCCCTTTGTAATCGACAGCCGGAAGAATACCGATGGCAACGCCTTTACGACCTTCGGTTTCGGTAAAACCGCGTGCAACTTCGGACATCACGCCGCCGCCTGCACCCGTTAAAAGATTATAGCCGCGATTGGCAATAAGCTCACCCACAGGGTAAGCGTAATCTTCCCATGCATCTTCATGAGAGCCCATAACACCAATAATCGGATATCTGTTTACCGACATGACTACACCAACATGCTTACTGGGTTTTCGATATATTGTTTGAATATTTGTAGGTATTCAGCGCCCACGGCACCATCAACGCATCTATGGTCAACAGATAACGTACAATTCATGATGGTTCTAATCTCTATATTACCGTTAACAACAACAGGGCGTTGTTCGCCTGCACCTATGGCAAGAATACAGCCTTGCGGTGGATTTACGATGGCGGCGAATTCTTTAACCCCAAACATACCAAGATTGGAAATCGAGAATGATCCACCTTGAAATTCTTCTGGCTTAAGTTTGCCCTCACGCGCGCGCCCGGCCAAATCTTTCATTTCTGTTGAAATGCTACGTAATCCTTTATCTTCGGCGTTCCTAACAATCGGTGTGATCAGACCGTTGGGTGTTGATACAGCAACCGAGATATCAGATTTCAGATATTGGTGAATGGCATCATCGTTCCATGACACATTTGCATCAGGGTACGCCTTCAAAGCCATAGCAGCCGCCTTGATAATGAAATCATTGACGGAGAGTTTAAATTCACCGTTTGCTTTATCGTTAAGTTCCTTGCGGGAACTGAGCAAAGTATCCAGTTGGCATTCTACCGTTAGATAAAAATGCGGCACCGTTTGTTTTGATTCACTCAGGCGTTTCGCGACAACTTTGCGGATGTTGTTATTAGGAATTTCTTTATACGCCATACCAAAAACATTGGTTTGAACATCGGGATCATCGAAAGATGTAGTAGCAGTTTGTTGTGGAGCGGCCGATGCGCCACCTGCTTTAGTGTTGTCTACGTCGGCTTTTACAATACGCCCACGCGGTCCGGAGCCCTGTATCGATGATAGATCAATGCCCTTTTCTGCCGCCAGACGCTTGGCCAATGGAGATGCAAATACGCGATTACCTGTTGCTTGTTCTGGTTGCTTTCCCGCTGATTTTGGTGCGGGTGCGTCTGTTTTTATTGTGGGTGTCTCGCTCTTTGCTTTGGGTTGCGGGGCAGCAGGAGGCGCAGATGTTGATACATCGCTGATATCGTTGGCGCTTTCACCGTCCTCTAGTAAAACCGCGATGATATCATTAACCGGAACATTTTCAGTTCCTTCTGATACAAGAATTTTGCCGATGATACCCTCATCAACGGCCTCGACTTCCATCGTGGCTTTGTCTGTTTCAATCTCGGCGATTACATCACCTGATTCAACAGAGTCTCCTTCGGATTTTAGCCACCGAGATAAGGTGCCCTCCGTCATTGTTGGCGAGAGAGCTGGCATTGTAATGTTTATTGGCATTGACGATACGCATTCATGTTAAAGTTGACGTTATAACCTTTATCACCAATCGCTTCCATGAGCTTTTCTGCATTCGCAGCGTTTGGCATTTGGAACGAAACGTTACCACTAAGTTGGTATGTTGATGGTGTGTCTTTATTACAATTATTGTAATTATTGTTTGTATAAATATTGTAATTCATATTCTGGATATGAATATCTTCGATAGCCAAATCCGCAGCAATAGCCAGAATTTCATCTGCTTTTTGCTGAACGTATGACTTTGATGATTTTAATTCTATTGGCACATTACTAAAGTTAATACCAAGATTAGCTGTTTCAACCATTTTACAGTCTTTGGCGGCTGGCGCACTTCTCGCGATAGCGACTTTGGCGTTAACCGACGGAATAAACATTGCGGTTAGAGCGGTAAGCATGATTGCTGTTTTCATTGATTTCATAATTCTTTTCCCTTTAAAAAATGTAGTTATCATCAGATAAGACGATACAAATACATAAATCCTTGGTCACTAAATGCTAATCAACATAACAAACTTTTTTGGCGGCTTCGATGATTTCTTTTGCCTGCGGTAAGGCGAGAGCCTCTAGGTTAGCAGCATAAGGTAGTGGAACATCTTTCGCACATACCCGCGCCAAAGGTGCGTCCATGTAATCAAAAGCATGCTCACCACATAGAGCAGCAATTTCTGCACCAATACCAGCGGTTCCCCAACCCTCTTCAACGGAGACTATTCGGTTGGTTTTCTTGAGGCTTTCTAAAATAGTCCAGCGATCTAGCGGGCGTATTGTTCGCAAGTTAATAACTTCTGCGTCGATGCCCTGTTCTGCTAATTCTTTGGCTGCTTCCAACGCTTTTCCGACCATGATTGAAAACGCAACGATCGTAACATCGTTACCGCTGCGCTCTATTTTTGCACGTCCGATAGGAATAGAATAATCTTCATCGGTAGGTACATCGTGGCTTTGGCCGTAAAGAATTTCATTTTCCAAGAATATAATGGGGTTCGGGTCACGGATAGCAGATTTCAACAGTCCTTTTGCATCTGCCGCAGACCAAGGTGATACGACCTTTAGACCTGGAATGTGTGCATACCAACTTGCGTAACATTGTGAGTGTTGCGCGCCGACACGTGATGCCGCGCCGTTAGGGCCACGGAATACAATCGGACAACCAAGCTTACCACCCGCCATGTAAAGCGTTTTAGCGGCGGAATTTATAATATGATCCATCGCCTGCATACCGAAGTTCCATGTCATGAATTCAACGATAGGTTTTAAGCCATTCATCGCAGAGCCAACTGCTATTCCGGCGAAGCCATGTTCAGTAATCGGCGTGTCGATTACACGCTTCGCACCAAATTCATCAAGCAGACCTTGTGAAACCTTATAAGCCCCCTGATATTCGGCGACTTCTTCACCCATCAAATAAACTCTATCGTCATTACGCATTTCTTCTGCCATGGCATCGCGCAATGCGTCGCGCACAGTTTGTTCTTTCGTGTTTTCGAAAAACGGCGCCTCATCAAAAGGTGGCGGTTCGATTACGGCACCTTGGGCATGTAAGATATCCCTGTTCTCTATGTCTGCGCCAGTTGGTTGCTCTGCATGATGTGTTGCCTGAACTGGATCTTCGGATTTATGCGCATCATCATTCGACGGTGCTGGAATGACCGCGGCGCCGGCATTTTCATCTATGTCTGCCTCGCTCTCACCATCTTCAAGAAGTATCGCGATTGGTGTATTAACAGCAACACCTTCAGTGCCTTCGGCGATCAGTATTTTACCCAAAACACCTTCATCAACGGCTTCGACTTCCATTGTGGCCTTGTCGGTTTCAATTTCGGCGATCACATCACCTGATTCTACGGCATCGCCTTCGGCCTTAAGCCATTTGGCAAGGTTACCTTCTGTCATGGTCGGCGAGAGTGCAGGCATTAAAATTTGTGTTGGCATGTTAAGCAGTCTCCACTAATACGTCTGTCCATAGATCATGCTCGGGCGGCTCAGGATTTTCCTGCGCAAACGTCGCCGATTCATTGACTATGGCTTTAATTTTCTTATCAATTTCTTTGATTTCTGTTTCTTCAATGCCTTGCTTTTGCAGAAGGTCTTTAATTTGCGTAATCGGATCACGATCTTCCTTCATGGAAGAAACTTCTTCTTTTGTACGGTATTTAGCCGGATCAGACATAGAGTGCCCACGATAACGATAGGTCATCATCTCAAGGATATAAGGCCCGTTTCCTGTACGTATATAATCAAGCGCTTGCCTCGCGGCTGCCTGAACAGCAAATACATCCATACCATCAACTTGCTCCCCCGGTATGCCATACCCTTCGCCGCGGCGATAGAGCTGACCGGCGGATGAGCGCGAAACGCTTGTTCCCATGCCGTATTGGTTGTTTTCAATGACAAATAAAACAGGTAAATCCCACAATGCAGCCATATTGTAGCATTCAGCGACCTGTCCCTGATTCGATGCCCCGTCACCCATGTATGCAACGGCGACGCCACCGTCTTCTTTATATTTATGGGCGAATCCTAAGCCCGTTCCGATGGCTGTGCTGGCCCCAACAATACCATGTCCACCGAAGAAGTTTTTATCGCGGCTAAACATGTGCATTGAGCCACCTTTACCGCGCGAATATCCGTCTTGACGACCTGTAAGCTCGGCCATAATGCCTTTGGGGTCCATATCACAGGCGAGCATGTGCGCATGATCACGATATGATGTAACGACCGTGTCCTCAGGCTCTTGAACGGATGTGATACCAGTGACAACGGCTTCTTGCCCAATATAGAGGTGACAAAAACCACCAATCAATCCCATGCCGTATAGTTGGCCTGCTTTTTCTTCAAAACGACGAATGAGAAGCATGTCGTAATAAAGACTTTTCAGTTCCTCTACCGTTGGCTCAGGAGAAACATTAGAACCTTTTTCTTTTTTGGATGATGTTTTTTTGGTTTTTTTCTTCGATGCCACGAATTAGATCCTTCTCGTCATGTAACGGCTACTTTTTATTACAATCATGCAAGAATTGCTACAACATTTCAGAAGTGAATACCAGAGAAAAAAACAAGTTTTGTGCGGCGCAACATATTGTTATGTAACGAAAATTAGTTCTTTGAGTTGTAACAGGGGTTATTTATCGAGAATAATCATTTCGTCTTTATGCGTATATCCAATAATCATACGCGCCTGCTCTTCCAAAAGATCAACGGACAAAGTTTCAGGACGTAGCATGCTGACTTTTATATTCAATGAATCGCTTTTTGCCTTAAGTACTTCTAACTGCTTTTCTTTTGTCTGCGCGATGGGCTCTAGATTATTTAAACGGGCATAGCCGTACTTCCCTGAAACGATGTGGTAAGAGAAATACACGCACAAACAGAGGCCCAAAATTACAAGGGCGTTCCGCTTTACAGTAATGAAGATATCCACAGTTTGTTTCATAAAAACTATAGAATCATATAGAAAGCTGTGGATCAAGTTAAAAAATCATTTAGACTCAATGGCTTAATGTGAACATAATGAGAACAAAAACAGTTAAGTGACTCTATTGATTCATTTTTTAGGGCAAAGATTTTTTTTATCTTTTTTACGAAAATGTTCCCATAAACCAATTTTGGTAACAGCCGGATCTATATCATTGATATTACACTCTAATACAGTCCATAGACCTCTTTGAATTTCGTTTTCTAGTTGTCCGACATCCCAGCCAGCATAGCCAATGTAAACATTTAAGGGGATGTTTTTATCATCATAAGACGGAAAGCGTTTTTCGAAGCCCTTGTAATCAACGACAGTCAGTGGCTGAACCCCCCATCGTGAAGCAGTCTTTGGTCTGTTCAAAGCCACGGTTTTTAAACTCGGAAAGGCCACGGGGCCGCCATTAAACAAAATGGCGTTTTCGTGTGTTATGCCGAACTTATTAGGCTCTTTTGTCAGCATTGGTTTGTTTATAACGATTCCTTTCGCGCCCCAAAAGGAATGATCAAAGATATAAATGACAGTTTGACTAAAGAATTTGTCGCTATTCAATTCTTTGTTGGCTATAAGCAACCTGCCTGTGTGCCCGTTATATAGGTTGAGAAGGCTTGGCACTGCTATCATGATTGCTGCAATCATGAAATAAGGCCTGATTCTATTAAAAACTTTTGCACCATTTTCCATCGGCGCAGCATAACAAAAAAGCTGCGCGTGGAAAACTGATCTTATTGCTTTTGCTGGTTAAGGCTTATTTTCTGAAAAATTCAGATCCTGCATAATGCGCTGTACTACCGAGTTCTTCTTCAATGCGAAGAAGCTGATTGTATTTTGCAATACGGTCAGATCGAGAGAGAGAGCCTGTTTTAATCTGCCCTGCATTTGTTGCAACGGCGAGATCGGAAATCGTTGAATCTTCTGTTTCACCGGATCTGTGAGAGAGAACAATACCGAAACCTGCCTTCTTTGCCATTTCAATAGTTTCAAGTGTCTCTGTTAGTGTTCCGATTTGGTTGACCTTTACAAGAACGGCGTTACCCGCCTTTTCTTCGATACCACGCTTTAGGCGTTTGGCATTGGTAACATAGAGATCATCACCGACCAGCTGAACTGTATCGCCCAACGCCGCTGTTAAGGCTGTCCACCCCTCCCAATCATCTTCTGCTAATCCATCTTCAATGGAAACAATCGGATAACGTGCACATAAATCTTCGTAGTATTTTACCATTTCTTCGGAGCTGAGAACTTTTCCTTCCCCTTCTAAATGGTATTTTCCGTCTTTGTAAAATTCTGTTGATGCAGAATCAAGGGCGATAACAATATCTTCTTTTGGCTTATATCCGGCGGCCTCGATTGACTTCATGATAAAGTCTAATGCTTCGTCCGAGGATTTTACAGCGGGCGCAAAACCACCTTCATCGCCAACATTCGTATTGTATCCGGCGGCTGAGAGCTGCTTTTTCAAAGCATGAAAGATTTCTGCACCTGCACGAAGACCATCGCTGTAGGTTTTTGCAGACACCGGCATAATCATAAATTCTTGAATATCAACGGGATTGTCCGCATGTGCACCGCCATTAATGATGTTCATCATCGGGGTTGGGAGCGTATGGGCGTATGTACCGCCAATATATCTATATAATGGCACACTGAGTTCATCCGCCATTGCTTTGGCCACTGCTAATGACACGCCCAGAATTGCATTTGCACCAAGTCGGCCTTTATTCTCTGTACCATCAAGCTCAATTAACGCTTGATCTATATGTTTTTGTTCTTCTGCGTCTACGCCGATTAAGTTTTCGAATATTTCAGTGTTTACGTTGGTAACAGCTTGTGTAACGCCCTTACCTAGATAGACATTTTTATCGCCATCACGAAGTTCAACTGCCTCATGAATTCCTGTTGACGCACCTGATGGAACGGCGGCACGACCAAAAGCGCCTGTCTCTAATTGAACATCAACTTCGACGGTGGGATTGCCGCGACTATCAAGAATTTGGCGGGCGTGAATATCGATAATGGCTGTCATCTTTTGATCCTTTTCGCAATTCTGGAAACAACTCTTGTATGAGGTTTTAGCGAAATTATTCAAAAGATAAAGAGAAAAGTTAGATAATTACTTTAGACGCTTTCATCTAAAGATGAGCCACGCACATCAGGTGTGTCACGTGATGTCGGTACAGATGATTGTAGGGCAAGGATTTGAACTTGAGCTGACTCAATTGTTGCGCTAGCACCACCGGTCAGTGAAAATAACTGATTAAAGGAGGCTGAGTTGTTTTCTAGAATTTGATTATTGAGTGCGCGGGCGTTAGATGATAGTCCAATGCCGTTGTCGGCGGCACTGCTTCGTGCAACATCAAGCAAGCTTAGACCACCCGCAGATTCTGATAAAACATTGCTAGAGACAGCAGAAACGCCCTGACTATTGGCCAAGGTTGCTTGATTTAGAAATTGTGATGCTCCTGCAACAAGCATAATCTAAGCCTCCTGCTTAGTGTGTTAGTATATTAATTCTAGCTCATTTTTGCGATTTTATCAAATGAGATCAGATTTTCGAGCAGTTCAGGAAGCTCACTGAGCTTGATCATATTCGGCCCGTCCGATGGAGCATTATCAGGATCTTGGTGGGTTTCAATGAATACGCCAGCCACGCCTACGGCGACGGCTGCACGCGCTAAAACAGGAACCATCGTACGATCCCCACCCGATGAACCACCTAAGCCACCTGGCTGCTGTACTGAGTGCGTGGCATCATAAATCACGGGATAGCCTGTTTTCTGCATAATCGGAATAGAGCGCATGTCCGAAACAAGAGTATTGTAACCAAAGCTTACACCGCGTTCGCACAACATAATGTTTTCATTGCCACTTTCGGAAACCTTTTTGGCGACATTTTCCATGTCCCATGGTGCAAGGAACTGCCCTTTTTTGATGTTTAGGGCTTTTCCTGTGTTGGCTGCAGCAACAAGAAGGTCTGTCTGACGTGACAGGAACGCCGGGATTTGCAAAACGTCAACGACTTTTGATACAGGGTCACATTGATCGGCGGTATGAACGTCGGTTATGACAGGCACACCGAAATGGTCACGGATATCCGAGAACACTTGCAGGCCTTTATCGATGCCAAGGCCACGTTTGCCTGATAGAGAGGTTCTGTTGGCCTTATCATAGGATGTTTTATAGATGAACTGAATGCCGAGACGTTGCGTTAGCTCTTTTAACGCACCGCAGATTTCAAAAGCATGGTCTTTACTTTCCATCTGACATGGTCCTGCGATTAATGTGATGGGACGATCATTTGATATTTCGAGTTGATCTACTTTTACAATTTTAGATACGGGTTTTTCCATGTCTTGACCTGTCTTACGATTCATTTACGTGTTTAAGATTATTTTATCTTGCGGAAGATTCAAGGTTTAAACAAGCCTATCTTGTTCAATCGCAGCTTCGATGAAAGATACAAATAACGGATGTGGGTCAAACGGCTTTGATTTTAATTCCGGATGGAATTGAACGCCGATAAACCAAGGGTGATTCTCATACTCTACTATTTCAGGGAGTTCTCCATCAGGTGACATTCCTGAAAACTTCAAACCACTTTTTTCCAACTGCTCAATGTAATTTACATTCACTTCATAACGGTGTCTGTGGCGTTCACTGATTTCTTGTGAGCCATAAATTTCTGAGACCTTAGAGCCTTTTTTCAGTATGGCCGGATATGCACCTAGACGCATCGTGCCGCCTAAATCCTCGTTCTTTTTACGTTGCTCTTTTTTATTGCCTTTTGTCCACTCGGTCATTAGTCCAATCACCGGTACATCGCATTTTGTGAACTCACTGGAGCCTGCGCCATCAATGCCGCATAGGTTGCGAGCAGCTTCGATTACGGCCATTTGCATACCGTAACATATTCCAAAATAAGGAATTTTCTTTTCACGTGCGTACTGAGCGGCGCGGATTTTACCTTCAACGCCTCGATCACCAAAACCACCGGGCACAAGAATTCCGTTTACATCGCTTAAATGATGTTCAGGGTCTTCCTTTTCAAATATTTCGGCTTCAATGAACTTAAGTTTCACTTTAACTTTATTGGCAATACCGCCATGGATTAAAGATTCGTTCAGTGATTTATAGCTATCCGTCAGGTTTGTGTATTTCCCGATAATGGCGATCGTGACATCACTTTCAGGTTCTTTGATATTCTTGACTATGTTGTCCCAAATTGACAAATCAAGGTTAGGAATATCTTTGATCCCAAAACTGTCCATGACCTGGCGATCCAGACCCTCTCTGTGGTATGTCAAAGGCACTTCGTAGATTGAAGAGACATCTAAAGCCGGAATAACTTTATTGTGATCAATGTTACAAAAGAGTGCAATTTTATTGCGTTCGTCTTCATCTATAGGTCTGTCAGCACGACATAGAAGTATTTGTGGACGAATACCATAGCTCATTAATTCTTTAACAGAGTGCTGTGTTGGCTTTGTTTTGAGTTCTCCTGCTGCGGGTATGTATGGTAGCAAGGTAACATGCAAGAATATAGCGCGCTCACGCCCTACTTCGTTACCAAACTGACGAATGGCTTCTAAGAATGGTAAGCTTTCGATATCGCCTACCGTACCGCCAATTTCGCACAAAACGAAATCTGCTGTGCCGTCTTTTTCACGGATAAAATCCTGAATTTCGTTAGTGATATGCGGAATAACCTGAATGGTTGCGCCCAGATATTCGCCTCTGCGTTCCTTTTGTAGAACACTTGTATATATACGGCCGGTTGTTGTGTTGTCTGTTGCCTTGGCGGGTACGCCAGTGAAACGCTCATAGTGCCCCAGATCAAGATCTGTTTCCGCACCGTCATCCGTTACGAATACTTCACCATGTTGAAACGGGCTCATCGTACCGGGGTCAACATTAAGGTATGGGTCAAGCTTACAAAGGCGAACACGGTACCCACGTGCCTGTAATAATGCGCCAAGCGCAGCGGAGCCTAGGCCCTTTCCCAATGAGGAAACAACGCCGCCTGTTATGAATATATATCGTGTCATGTTTTACTCTGTAGGAGCTGATGGCTCGTCTTTTGGTTTCTTAGGCTTTTCTTGCGCCTGCTCGGTATTTTCTTCTGAGGGCGTCGGCGCATTTATTTCGTTTGGCGGCGTATATGTTACACCAACGGGCGCGCTAACCTCCTTATCTTCTTCTGGGGCAGGTGCTTCGATTTGTGATGGATCAATATTTTCCAACAATCCTGCTGTCTGTTTCGAATGTTGATTGGCCAATACACCAAGCGTTAATGATGTAATGAAAAAGCCCAATGCGCAAAAGGCTGTCATTTTCGTCAATGCGTTTGCTGTTCCGCGTGCAGATGCGAAACCACCAAGGCCACCGCCTCCTCCGCCTATGCCGAGGCCACCGCCTTCGGAGCGTTGAAGCAAAACCAACCCTATAATAGCGAGGGCCAGAATGAGATGAATAACGAGAACAACTGATTCCATAATTTTTAATTTCTTACGTTTGTTTCACATCTATATAAATAGTCTTAAGCGCAAAGGCTAGCCAAAAAGTAACTTTTTCATGCTTCTTTTGCGATGGCGATGAATTGGCCTGCCTTTAAACTCGCACCGCCGATTAATCCGCCATCTACATTTGGTGTCGATAAAAGTGCTTTGGCGTTCTCTGGTTTCATCGAGCCGCCATACAAAATTCTTACAGTATTTCCATCTGCTAAACGATCTTCGAGCTTCGCACGGATAAAGGCATGCATATTGGCGACATCCTCCGGGCTTGCTGTTTTTCCACTTCCGATGGCCCAAACAGGCTCGTAGGCTATGACGATGTTGCCAGCCGTTGCTGTATCAGGAATAGATTGATCAAGCTGTGTGCCGATTACATCATTTTCTTTACCTTGATCACGCTCTTCGGCTGTTTCTCCAACACAAATAATAGATATTAGATTGTTGCTATGTGCTGCTTTTGCTTTATCGGCAATTAAGTTGTCAGATTCTTTGTGCCCCGTTCTACGTTCTGAGTGTCCCAAAATAACATATTCACAACCAATATCATTAAGCATGGATGCAGAAATATCGCCCGTATGCGCACCATTTGATGTATGTGCACAATCTTGCGCACCTATTAATATAGAATCATTCGTTGCTGCTTCGCGAACGGTCTCAATGTGAAGGAAAGGTGGGCAAATCAGTAAATCTGCGCGTTGTAAGATATCTGGCTCATTATTCAATAACGCAGTAATCTCTTGCACTAAATGCACTGCATCCGTTGTGTTGCCATTCATCTTCCAATTACCTGCAATTAACTTTTTCATGATTTATTACCCTTAAGTTGTTGTTCGGGGATTGCTCCATGAGAATCCGCTGCGTATAGTAGCGGAACTTTAAACAAATATCGAGACGAGTAAACATGGTAATGCGATCAATGCGCGATGGCGCGAGTGGAGGTTTCTTTAAATATTTCCTTTTTGGAATACTTGGCATGTCAGTTGGCGGTCTTGTTGTTATGGATGTGCGCGGTGTTTTGGGCGGCGGCGGCGGTGTCAGCGGATCGGATGTTGTGCGCATTGAAAATGATACTATCAGCATTCAAGACTTTGATCGTACTTTGCGTCGTTCACTCTCTCAATATCGTGGCATAACACCGCAACAAGCTTTAAAGATCGGTTTGACCGAAGAGATTTTAACAGGACAGGTCCGCACATATTTTTTATTGAACGAAGCGCGTAATATTGGCTTGAAATTGGATAAAGACCGTATGGCCATTCGCGTGGCTGAGGTTATTAAGCCTAACATGCAGTCTGGGCAAACGATGCAAGAGACGCTAGAGGAGATGCTACGTTATCAGGGCATGTCTGAGGTTGAGTTTATTGAAACAATGAAGCGTGAAACATACGGAAATCTGATTATGCAGGCTCTGCGCTTGGGCTTCCAACCAGAAACGAAAACTGTGGCGGAGAATCTTTATCAGTTTCAAAAGCATACGCGCGATGTGGAGCTTATTATGTTTCCTGACAGTGCTATGAAAGATGTAGAGCCAGCAACGGATGAACAGTTGAAGCGTCTTTATGATAAGGTAAAGTCAGTACAGTATAAAATTCCCGAATATAGAACTGTTAAAGTCGCGGTATTTGACCCAACAAAAATTGACATTAACGTGAGTGTTTCTGATGATGAAGTAAAAAGTCATTATGAAGATAATGAAGATCTGTTTGCCATGGGTGAGCAGTTGATCCTGACACAGGCATTGGTTGATGATGAGGCGCAAGCAAAACAGATTCATGACTTGGTTGAATCTGGAAAGTCATTGAAAGAAGCTGCAGATGAAGTAGCGGGCGCGAATGTAAAGTATTTTGAAAAGCGTCCTTTTGAAACAAATGCAATGTTTCCGGATCTTTTGGCTGCGATAGAAGATGTTGACGTTGGTGGCATTGCTGCGCCGGTTAAAACCGTTATGGGACATCATGTCGTTCGTTTGGATGAAGTCGTTGAACCGACAATACGTCCTTTTGACGAAGTAAAAGACTCTATTAAGGCAAAGCTTCTTGCTGAAAAGAAAGATGAAGAGACTTATAAAATCTCTGAAGAGCTGGATGAGATGCTTGATGATGGCGAAACATTAGAATCTATTAGCAAGTCAATCACCCTTAATATTTCAACAATTAATCCAATGAATAGTACTGGTGTGGGTAAAGATGATACGCGCGTTATAGAGCAATTTAAGCCAGCGGATCAAAAAGACATATTGGATATTGTTTTTGAATTGGAAAAAGGTGAAACATCGTTACTTCAGGAGCTTCCAAGCGGTCAACTTGCTGCCTTCGTTTTAAGTGATATTGAAGAAGAGCATTTCAAGCCATACGAGGATGTGAAGCAAGAATTGTCCGAGCAATATATCAAAGACCAAAAACATGCCGATAACGAAGCGATGGTGCAAAAGTATTTGGCTGAACTTGGCACAGGTGGATTGACGTTTGAAGGAATTGCACAAGACAATAAAGCAGATATTATAAAAATTCCCGATGTAGGTTTAGCCGGAGAGTTAAAAGCACCGTTATCCGATGCTTATCGTCCGGCTATTTTCCAAACTGATATTGGTGAATATGACGTGCTACAATTCGAAAATCAATTTGCCTTAATGACAGTTTCTGCTGTCAGCATTCCGGAGCTTTCGGATGATGCAAAAGACGGTGTCGCGGAACTTCAGAAAACCGTTGATCAGGAATTAGGTGATGAAATGTTCCTGATGTATCTGCGCAAACTAAGCGATAAATATCCTGCAAGGATTAATAGAGCGTTGTTAGAACAGGCATACGGTCAGAGGGAAGACGGTTAAAATGTCAGGTCAACTTAGTGACGGAAAACTGTCGCCAGACGTTGAGCAGTTTCGTGATGTTTACACGCAAGGTAAGTCACAGCTCGTATGGCAATGGACATCCTCTGATCTTGAAACGCCCGTTTCTGCATATTTGAAAATATGTGGTCATTCCCCCTACTCTTTTTTACTGGAATCAGTGGAAGGCGGTGCAACCCTTGGCCGTTATTCGGTTATAGGTACACACCCAGATTTACTTTGGAAATGTACAAAGAGCGTAGTTGAAATATCAGAATCTGGTGGCTCTTGGGACAAACCAAATGTTGATGCGCATCAATCATTAAAAGATATTATCACTCAAAGTTCTATTGATGTGGTGCCTGATGATTTGCCGCCCATGTGCGCGCTTGGTATGTTTGGATATATCGGTTATGACATGATCCGTTTGATCGAAGATATTCCTGATCAAAACCCTGATGATCTTGGCGTACCTGACAGCGTTTTAATGCGCCCTTCTTTGCTTGTTATTTTTGATAACGTGAAAAATAGAATTTGTCTGGCTACGCCCGTTTACGTGCATTCAGGCAATAGTGTGATGCCCGCCGACGTAGCGTATAACGATGCGAAGGCACGTTTGAGTAAGGCGATGAAGGCGTTATATTCGCCATTGGACAGAACGCTGTTAGAACAGAGCAGCCAATTAAGCGGTGAGCAAGAGGCGCAGTCCAACACACCGGAGAATGATTATAAAGACGCGGTTAAAAAGGCAGTTGAGTATATTCGCGCAGGTGAGATTTTTCAGGTTGTGCCCTCACAGCGTTTCTCGATTGATTTCGATTTACCTTCCTTTGAGTTGTACAGATCCCTTAGAAGCGTGAACCCGTCACCATTTTTATTCCATTTGTCATTCAATGATTTCTCCATTGTTGGTTCTAGCCCTGAAATATTGGTGCGTGTTCGTGATAATGTTGTGACGATACGCCCGATTGCCGGGACGCGTAAACGTGGCGCGACACCTGCGGAAGATAAAGCATTGGCGGAAGAATTATTAGCCGATCCGAAGGAAAGGTCCGAGCATTTAATGTTGCTCGATCTTGGTCGTAATGATGTCGGGCGCGTAGCACAAATCGGCAGTGTTGATGTGACTGAAGAATTTCAGATAGAGCTATATTCTCATGTCATGCATATTGTTTCGAATGTGCAAGGCATGCTGCGTGATGATGTTGATATAGTTGATGCGCTGTTTGCGGGCTTTCCTGCCGGTACAGTCAGCGGCGCTCCCAAAATTCGTGCAATGGAAATCATTGATGAGCTGGAAGTTAGTCGCCGTGGCACTTATGCGGGCGGT
Organism: uncultured Alphaproteobacteria bacterium; assembly: GCA_964015995.1. Taxonomy (GTDB): domain Bacteria; phylum Pseudomonadota; class Alphaproteobacteria; order Micavibrionales; family Micavibrionaceae; genus UBA1672. The sequence goes on along the minus strand of CAXHFH010000020.1, from coordinate 10,839 downwards.
GTGGGTTATTTTTCTAAGGATGCGATGGATAGTTGTATCGCGCTGCGTACGGCTCTTGTGAAAGACGGCAAAGTTCATGTACAGGCAGGCGGCGGTGTTGTTGCTGACAGTGATGCGGATTTTGAGCATCAAGAATGCTGTAACAAAGCCAAGGCCGTTTTAGAGGCTGCGAATATGACTATTCGGAAATTCAATAATAGCTAGACGATTTTATCTTTGGCTTGATGGCGCGCTAACCAAGAGGTTTTGATCTTGTTCAACAGGCTGATGAATGAGAGCGCTCGCAGGCACGAGAGTAAGGTTTTTACTCTCTAACGTCGGTATCCACTTTTTGAGCGCTTCTATTGTTTCTTTATGCGGATGCCCTATGGCGATGGCGTATCCCTGATCATAGGCTTTTTTCTCTAGCTTCTTAAGTGCGCCTTGTATGAATTCAGGTGTAATTTCATGATCTAGAAAAATATCACGCTCTGCATAGGCTAGCCCATTGTCTCGGGCTGTTTGCGCCGCGACGGATGTGCCGATCGTTCTGGAATCAATAAAGAATAAATTACGTTTCTTAAGATGCTTCATGATATGATTCATGGCGTTCTTATCTTGTGTAATGCGGCTACCCATGTGGTTGTTAACACCAACGAACCCTTCAAAACGTGATAAATTCCAATTTAAATTTTCTGTAAGTATTGCCTTACTTTGACTGGCTTTTAGGGCATGCGGGCCAGGGTCGGTAGTGTTGCTCATGGGTTGCATCGGGATATGTACCATTAATTCATGCCCGTTTTCTTTCGCGCGCTTTGTTCGCGCAGGTAAGTCTTTGGCGTATGGTAAATATGCAAGTGTAAGTGGCGCGGGCAGAATTTCGACAAGTTTGCTGCGTAGGGTAATGCCCATATCATCAATGATAATAGCGAGTTTCCCTTGCCCACGTGGCTGTGTGTATTGATAGATTTTCTTCTCTGCTATTGGCTCTTCTGTTTTGTCTAAAACTTCTACGGCTGAAACACCGTCATCGATCTCAATATCTATAGAATTGTTTTTATCGTTTTCTAAGTGTGTTGTTTTATAGGGGCTTAGGACATCATCAATATTGATGTTATCTTCAATAATCTCCGTTCCAACTGCTGGCTCTATGTTTGCAGCGCTAATCTCTGATGGCTCAGGACTAGGGACAATTGTCTTTGCGAATTGATAATCTGTAATATTGATTTGATCAGGCAGAGCATTGCTTGCCGTGATCGTATCTGGCATTTCAATGCCGTTGTTTAAATATTGTGCATTCTGGCTTCGTAATTGATTGATATCAACCAACACATCAGATGATTGCGATGTGTCATCTTCCCACCACGCATAGCATGCTTTATCACTTAAAATACATAGGTCCGTAAAGACAATAGTCATGGCACCAATCATAACAAAAATCAGTATTTTAACGGGATTAGTTCTGTTCATAGAATATTTCATGATTGTGTACGTGCCGATGTGGTATTTATAGCCACATTTAAATAACGCAGTGTCTCCTTTGTTTACTTGCTTTTTGTACCACAGAACGTCATAACAAATCCATGATTACCTTAATTGATAACTATGACAGCTTTACCTATAACCTTGTCCAGTATCTTGGAGATTTGGGTGCACAAACGCGCGTCTATCGTAACGATGAAGTGAGCGTTGATCACATTATAGAAGAAAAACCGAACGGGATTTTAATTTCCCCTGGCCCGAGTGACCCTGATCATGCAGGAATTTGTCTGGAATTAATCAAGGCCGCTGCGGAGCATGACGTTCCGCTTTTTGGGGTATGTTTGGGGCATCAGGCTATAGCTCAATCATTTGGCGGTAAGGTTATTCGCGCATCAGAGCCCATGCATGGCAAAATTTCTGATATATCACATGATGAAAAATCTGTGTTTAAAGGCCTGCCATCGCCCTACCCTGTGACGCGGTATCATTCGCTTATCGCGGCAAAAGAAAGCCTGCCTGATTGCCTTGAAATTACCGCACAAACTGATGATGGCATTATTATGGGGCTGTCGCATAAGACAAAACAGATTCACGGCGTTCAGTTTCACCCCGAAAGCATTGCCACAAAACATGGACATGATTTGCTTAAGAACTTTATTGAGTTATCGTCATGAGCACAGAGTCATTGCGTAAAATAGAAGATGGCGGATTTCTTTCTGAAGAAGAAATGATCACCTGCATGTCAGAGATCATGAATGGGCAATGGAATGACACGGAGATAGCCAGTTTCTTAACAGGATTGTCAGCGCGCGGTGAAACCGTTGAGGAAATTACTGGCGCGGCAAAAGTAATGCGCCAAAAGGCATTATCCATCAATGCCCCACAAGGCGCAGTGGATTGCTGTGGCACTGGTGGCGATAAATCCGGCACATATAATATTTCAACGGCTGTGGCTATTGTGGCTGCGGCGTGCGGTGTGCCTGTCGCAAAGCATGGTAATCGTTCAGCGAGCTCTAAATCCGGTGCAGCAGACGTGCTTGAATCCTTGGGCATTAATCTTGATGTACCGCAAGATAAACTCGAAGAAGCACTGATCAAATTCAATTTTGCGTTTCTAATGGCACCCAATCACCATAACGCGATGAAATATGTGATGCCTGTACGAAAGGCACTTGGCGTGCGTACAATTTTCAATATTCTTGGTCCTCTCGCTAATCCTGCAAAAACGAAATTTCAGTTGCTTGGTGTCTATGACAGAGCGTTGGTTGTCCCTATGGCGAATGTTCTCAAAAACCTTGGCACGACAAGCGCATGGGTTGTTCATGGTTCTGACGGGCTTGATGAGATTACAACGACCAGTGAGACATATATTGCCAAACTTCACGATGGGAAAATCATCGAAGAAACGCTCTCACCTAAGGACTTTGGTCTGGCCCAATCCAACCCAGAAGATTTGCTTGGCGGGTTGCCTGCCGAAAATGCGAAGGCGTTGAGAGATATTTTGGGCGGCGTTAAAAATGCGTACCGCGATATTGTTGTTGCTAATACTGCTGCTGTGCTTGTTATATCAGGCCAACAAAGCACTCTAAAAGATGCTGCTGATTATGCAGCGCAAGCCATCGGCAGCGGCGATGCTCTGAATTTACTCAATGATTATGCTGCATATACTCAAACATATGCGGGCAAGGTGTAACTATATGGATAAGCTTCAAGAAATTTGCGAAAAAAAGAAAAAGCATGTCGAGTATAAAAAATCTCTGCGCTCGATAGATGATTTAAGGTACATGGCAGAAAATAAGGCTCTGCCTTCCGGTTTTTTAAGCGCTATGAAACGTGCTAACGGGCCTGCGCTGATCGCCGAGGTCAAGAAAGCATCGCCCAGTAAAGGCATTATTCGCGAAGATTTTGATCCTGTTAATATTGCGAAGATATATAAAAAAGCGGGTGCTAATTGTTTGTCCGTTTTAACAGATGAACCTTATTTTCAAGGGCATGATGATTTTCTGATTGAGATTAAGGATAATGTAGACATACCGGTCTTGCGCAAAGACTTTATGGTTGATCCCTACCAGATATTTGAATCAAGAGCATTAGGAGCAGATTGTGTTTTGTTGATCATTGCTGCTCTGGATGATTCTCTCGCATGCGATATGTATGAAATAGCCAGAGGGTTGAATATGGATATTCTTGTTGAAGTTCATAACCTGCATGAACTTGAACGTGCTTTTCGTCTGAATCCCATGATGGTTGGCGTGAACAATAGAAATTTAAAGACCCTCGAGGTGGATGTTGCGACATCCTATGATTTGTTGATGAGTATGCCCAAAGACTGTTTCAAAATTTCAGAAAGTGGCATTGATTCACATGATACATTATCGCGCCTTGCGCATGTTGGGTATCAAGGGTTTTTAGTCGGCGAAAGTCTGATGCGGCAAGATGATATCGGCTTGGCTGTACAAGAACTTTTAGGAAAATCCGAGCAGTCCTCTTGACACAAAGCCTGAACTAAAATAGAACAAATGGGGTACATGCACCATTTTTATCCAGTACTATAGAATATAGATATGAGGGAAACATGCTCACGAAAAAGCAAAAAGATCTGCTATTATACATTCATGAAAAAATGTCACAGGATGATATTCCCCCTTCTTTCGAGGAAATGAAAGAGGCTTTGGGATTGAAGTCCAAATCTGGGATACATCGCCTTATTTCCGCATTAGTGGAACGCGGTTATATCGAAAGATTGCCACACCGTGCACGTGCGCTTGAGATAAAACGTTTGCCCGATGGATTTAATACACCTTCTAAAACGTCGGCTTCTGTCGCGAATGATATAAGTGATTTATTCGACACGGTTCCGGTTTATGGACGTATTGCGGCCGGTACACCTATTGAGGCTGTGCGGGATGAAGGTGAAACCATGAATGTACCGCAAGGATTTTTAGGCCATGGAGAGCATTATGCCCTAACCGTTGATGGTGATTCTATGATCAATGCAGGAATACATGACCAGGACACTGTGATTATTCGCCGCTGTGATACCGCCAATAATGGTGAAATTGTTGTGGCGTTGGTTGATGATCTTGAGGTGACGCTGAAACGTTTGCGCCGCGCAGGTAATAAAATCGTCCTAGAACCTGAAAACGAAGCACATGAACCACGTATTCTCGATCCTGATCGTGTGAAAATTCAAGGTAAGCTGGCGAATTTAATTCGTACCTATCACTAATTCACTTTTGTTTTATATTTTGACCACGGGCGATCTGCATTTGTTTGGGCGATGTTTTTAATCGTCACACCATCTGATTTAATCCAAACGGCGTGCGTGCCTGATCTCCATGTATCAAACTTATCAATAATGTAAGATGCGTTACAGTTTCTATCCTTTATAGGATCTGTGGAAATCAAAATATCTGCCCAGGCACAGTCCTCTTTTGAAATGTACGGATTGCGTAAGAAAGATACTTTATATCCCTTAATTACAAAACGACATCCCTGCTCTCCACAGTGATTTGAAATCGGGCCTGATTTTTTCTGATTATGGCCCGAACTTGACAAAATAAGGGCTGACTTTTCAGGAATGCCGTATGTGTCTTCCCATTTTTTCAGTACAAACTTATCCTTTCTTTTGGATGAGACAAAAACCTCACTGTTATCATTACGAAACAAAAATAACTTATGAGAAGATGACACCAAAATGTCAGGAGTTATGTCTGATTGTGCCGTGAAAATCGCCAATAACAAGAATGGCAATGCTATAACTTTTCCTATGCCTTTCCACAGAATTATCCACAAGCAAAATAATATGATTAAGATAAAAGACAGGAATGGCCAAATGGCTACCTCAACCACGGCATGCGGTAATTCCGCCGCCCAATATGCTAAATCTAACATTGCCTCGATACCAAAACCCATTATTACTATAGGAATAAAGGCTAGCCCTAAAGGCATCAAAAGTAAGCTGAGTAATGCGAACGGCATGATTATAAAAGATAATAAAGGGACGGCCGCCAAATTTGCGACAGATCCAACGAATGATACTTGTCCAAAATGATAGAGCGCAAAAGGTGCCGTTGCGATACTTGCGATTATGGTGGTCATACATACGGCAAGAAAATAAACCATCAATTTTTTTATGACGTTTGAATCGGTGTATAATTTTGTCCACATGGTTCGCGTGACTTCAAAGAAGTAAATTAGGCACGTGACGGCGGCAAAAGACATTTGAAAGCTAACGGATAGAAGGCTTTCCGGTCTAAACAGTAAAACCACAAGGGCAGAAGCGGCAACAAGTCGCAATGATATGGGGGAGCGGTCCAATATTATGGCTAAAAAGACAACCCCAGTCATCAAGACGGCTCTTTGGGTCGGTACTGTCGCCCCCGCCAAAAGCATATAAATAATCGCTCCGCATAATGCCCCAACAGCTGCGATTTTTTTAATGGGGTAACGTAAGGCTAACGATGGAGTGCAGGCCATAAACAACCGTAAAACAAAGAATAACGTACCTGCGAATAGTCCGACATGTAGTCCGGAAATAGCTAGCATGTGTGCTAAACCTGCATCCCTTATTGCTTGTTTGTTGTCCTTGGAGATGGCATTTTTCTGCCCAACCATAAGCGCCGCAGCAATCGAGGCTGTATCGGCTGGTAAGGTTTGATACAAAACAGATACAATATTGTGACGCAAATCTTGAATATTAATGAGTGATGGTTTTACTGAATTTATAATCTCAGGCTCATTATAAATAAAGCCTACCGCACCAATACTCTGAAAGAATAAGTGTCGACGAAAGTCGAAACCATCAGGAATGACAGGATCAGATGGTGGGTTAAGTGCTGCAAGCACCTTAATTTTCTGTCCTATGGCAATGTTTGTATCTTTGCGTAATCGTAAGCGGATATTGCGCGGTGTCTTAGGTTTTTCAATATCTTCGATTTCAAGATCAGACAAAATAATACGGCTGTCATCTCCTTCATCCATTTTTTCGATATTTGTAATTGTGCCAATGATATTCGCGTATGATACTTTTTTATCAATTACAGGCGTGTAAACAGATTCTGTTCGGATTTTTGCTGCGGTAAAGCCTGTGGTGAAAACTAAACAAATCAATGATAGTAATGCGAATTGCTTGTTGCCACGATTAAAGATATGTATGGCAAGGCTTAATAGAAATATGACAATAGTAAGACTAATTGGAGGCTCAAACGGGATTGTGAAGTACAATGCAATGCCAAATGCAAAAACAATGGGCGTCCACAAAAAGATGTTTTCTTTTTGCAAGCCTAGCTGATGTGTCAAAAAATCCAGAATTTTTCCAATGTATATGAAAAACCTGTTATCCGCATATATGCGGTCTATGCGCAAGGCATTTTGCATGGTAATGTCCAAAAAATTTAAACACTATACCTACTTATTTAAGAGGCACTAATCACATGACTGTTGTAACACGTTTTCCCCCCTCTCCTACAGGATTTATGCATGTCGGTAATGCGCGCACCGCATTATTTAACTGGCTTTATGCCCGTAATCAAAAAGGAAAGTTTGTCGTTCGTATCGAAGACACGGATAGAAAGCGTCATTCAGAAGAAGCGGTTGCGGCTATTATGGATGGTTTAGCTTGGCTTGGTCTGGATTATGATGGAGAAGTGGTTTCACAATTTTCAATGATGGATCGCCATACAGAGGTGGCCAAAGAGATGGTTGCTAAAGGTAAGGCCTATTATTGTTATTGTACGCCTGAAGAGTTAGAGGCTATGCGTGAGGAAGCTAAAGAAAAAGGTCATAAAACCTTTTATGATCGCCGTTGGAGGGATGCAGATCCTGCTACTGCGCCTAAGGATATTAAACCTGTTGTACGCATAAAGGCCCCCCTAGAAGGTGAAGCCACTATACATGATCGCGTGCAAGGTGAAGTAACTGTTGGTAACGACCAACTTGATGATTTTATTATTCTGCGCAGTGATGGTACGCCTACTTATATGCTGTCTGTTGTGGTTGATGATCATGATATGGGCATTACGCACGTCATTCGTGGGGATGATCATCTGAATAATACTTTCAGACAAAAAACGATATTTGATGCGATGGATTGGCCTGTGCCCGTGTTTGCACATTTGCCGCTAATTCATGGCCCGGACGGTGCCAAATTCTCGAAACGACACGGTGCGCAGAGTGTTCAGGAATTTCGTGAAATGGGGTATTTACCAGAAGCTTTATCAAACTACCTGTTACGTCTTGGTTGGTCACATGGTGATGAGGAAGTCATCCCTGTTGAAAAGGCAATTGAATGGTTTGATCTTGAGCATATCGGCAAAGCCCCTGCAAACTTCGATTTTGCAAAGTTGGAGAATCTAAATGCGCATTACATCAAAGTTTCTGATACTAGCAAACTTCTGGAGCAAGCGATGCCATTCTTTAAAGAGCGTCATGACTTAATTCCTGATGAGGTTGGTATTCAGAGAATTACCGCTGGTATTGATGAACTAAAGTCGCGTGCAAAAACATTGTTGCAGTTTGTGGATGAGGCCGCGTTTTACGCGAAATCTCTGCCTTTAACTTATGATGAAAAGGCCACGAATACCCTTGATGGGGCAAATGACGTGCTAGAAGGTATCTTAAGTGCTTTCAAATCACATACAGGCGCATTTGATGCTGATTTTGTACAGACAACGTGCAAGCAAGTCGCCACAGATTTAAAAGAAGGTAAGCTTGGTAAAGTTGCTATGCCTTTGCGTGCGGCGTTAACTGGTACGACAGTGTCACCATCAATTTTTCATGCTGCTGAAATTCTTGGTCAGGTTGAAAGTTGTGCGCGTATTGAAGCGGCATTAGCACTATAGAAGATAGATCTAGTATTAATAAGAGCCTGCCAAGCCATTGGTTGAGGACACTTTTTCCTGTAAGATATGAAGTGTATTTTGATTCTTCGCTTAATTATTTTTTTTAGCTAATTATCAAAATTTTAGTATTTAAACGCTAATGTTCATAGGGCATTTAAATGCCTCATTTTTCTTATAAGGACTACACGCCATGGCACATAATACAGAGACAGATAAAACCTTCACACTTACCAATGATGAAACAGGTGAGAGTGTAAAACTGCCGGTTTTAGAAGGAACAGAAGGACCTGGTGTGATTGATGTCCGTAAAATTTACTCTCAGACAGGACATTTCACGTTTGACCCTAGTTTTACCTCGACAGGAAGTTGTAAATCTCGTTTGACGTTTATTGACGGGGAAAAAGGTATTTTGATGCACCGCGGTTATCAAATTGCGGACTTGGCTGAAAAAAGTTCGTTCACAGAGGTTGCGCATTTATTGCTTTACGGTGATTTGCCAAACAGAGAGCAAAAAGAAAAATTTGAACATCAAATTACATATCATACGATGGTGAATGAGCAGATTAACTTCTTTTACCGTGGTTTTCGTCGTGATGCTCACCCTATGTCTATTATGTGTGGTGTCGTTGGCGGATTGTCAGCTTTTTATCATGATTCACTAGACATTAATGACCTAGAACAACGTGAAATTTCTGCGCATAGATTGATCGCAAAAGTGGCAACTTTGGCTGCAATGACACATAAATATTCAATTGGTCAGCCATTTATGTATCCGCGTAATGACCTGTCTTTTGCAGAGAACTTTCTATATATGTGCTTCGCTGTACCTGCGGAACCATATAAAGTTAACCCTGTTTTGGCGCGTGCCATGGATAAAATATTTATTCTTCATGCTGATCATGAGCAGAATGCATCAACATCCACTGTTCGCTTAGCAGGGTCATCACAGGCTAATCCTTTTGCGTGTATTGCGGCAGGCATTGCTTGCTTATGGGGGCCTAGTCATGGCGGTGCCAATCAGGCAGTTTTGGAGATGCTCGATCAAATCGGAACCGTTGATCGTATACCTGAATTTCTTGAGCGTGCAAAAGATAAGGAAGACCCATTTCGTTTGATGGGATTTGGTCACCGCGTTTACAAAAATTTTGATCCGCGTGCAAGTGTTCTAAAAACAGCATGCGATGAAGTTCTTGAAGATCTCGGTATTAATGACCCACGACTAGAGCTTGCTATGGAGTTAGAGCGCATTGCATTAGAAGACCCCTACTTCATTGAGCGTAAGCTTTTCCCTAATGTTGATTTTTACTCTGGTATTATTTTAAAAGCCATGGGCTTTCCTACCAGCATGTTTACTGTTTTATTTGCGGTGGCCAGAACAGTCGGCTGGGTTTCACAGTGGAAAGAGATGATAGAAGAGCCTGCATTACGTATTGGTCGCCCTAGACAGCTTTATACTGGCCCGAAAGAACGCCCATACGTAGATCTTGACGATCGGTAATTTTCTAGCCTTTGACTGTATTGAGAATAAACTCTGCGGCCATTGCCGAAGGTTTCATGCCAGCTTTGCCACCTAGTTTTTCATCAAGCTCTTGAAAAGCATCGACTTGTTCTTGCTTTTTGCCTTCATTATTTTGTAAAAGGTCAAGCGCATGCTGTGCAATTGTTTCAGGAACACACTTTCCTTGTATACATTCCGGTACAATATCTTTTTCAAGCAATATATTAGCCAGGTGCACTTTTTTAATTTTGGCCATTAATTTTATAATTATGGCTGTAATGGGATTTATTTTATAACAAATAACATGAGGAACGCCTGCATAGGCCAGTTCAAGTGCGACAGTCCCTGACACCGCAATAGCAGCGTCACACGCTTTGTATGCTTCCCATTTAAAATTTGGATTGGACGTTACATAGATAGGCAGCGTGAAATCTTTTAGTAAAGTTTGCACATCATATTCAAGCTTAGGAAGTGTCGGGGCGATAACGTGTATCCCCTCTTCAACTTCATTTACAAGCATTGTAGCATTTTTGATGATGGGACTTAGATTCTTAAATTCACCTTCACGACTACCAAAAAACAGACCTAAAGTTTTTACATCTTCCGGAATATTGTTTGCGGCTCTGAATTCATTTCCATCTGCTGACTTTGCATTACTTGAGATTAATGGATGACCAACATGAGCGGCCGGCAATTCATGCTTCGTAAAATATTCTACTTCCATTGGGAAAAGGCACATAATACCATCAAGAAATTCGGATATTTTTTTAGCTCTGCCCGGACGCCAAGCCCATACACTTGGTGCAACATAATGAATAATTTTACCCTTAAATTTCCCACGTTTTTTGAGTGCTTTTGCGATTTGAAAATTAAAGTCAGGAAAATCAACAGTGATAACAGCATCGGGTTGTTGTTTTTCTATTTCCTCAATAATGGCTTGCTTTAATTTCAGCAAACGTGGAATTTTTGGCAAAACTTCCCATATTCCAATAATAGAAATTTGATCCATAGGGAGTAATGTCTGTCTCTTATACACAT
>CAXHFH010000019.1:0-25863 GCA_964015995.1 uncultured Alphaproteobacteria bacterium | reverse complement strand
CGTCAGATGTGTATAAGAGACAGTCATCGAACTTACGCTCTTTTGCGAAACCCTTAAGAAGGGAAATAGCATCGTTAAGCGCGTAAAACGCCTCGCGATCAATCTTTTCTGCAACTGCTTTTGCTTTTTTACTTTTTGCCATGATTTAACCCTCCACGACTTCGATACCCATAGAACGGGCCGAGCCTTCGATAATTTTCATTGCTGCATCAATGTCATTTGCATTCAAATCTTCCATTTTCTTTTCAGCAATTTCTTTAACTTGTGACTTACGCACCTGACCGACTGTTTCACGGCTAGGGTTGTTCGCACCACTTTTCACCTTCGCAGCTTGCTTCAAGAAGTAGCTCGCAGGTGGTGTCTTCGTGATAAAGTCAAATGAACGGTCTTCATAAACAGTGATAATCACCGGAATAGGAATACCTTTGCTGTCTTCTGTCTTTGCGTTGAATGCTTTACAGAATTCCATGATGTTTACACCATGCTGACCCAAAGCCGGACCAACTGGTGGGGATGGGTTAGCTGCGCCACCCATAATTGTCAGACTGATAGAGCCTGCCTTTTTCTTTGCCATTGTGTTTCTCCTTTATGCAATAGCGATTTTGGAGTTCGCGGTTCGGCTCTTACATGGAACTTTCGTAAGATAACCTCCCACGGCTAATTAGCTGCGGACAATAGACAAAGCTTTCAGGGAAATCAAGGAAAATATGCGGCAGCTAAGTTCGGATCAAACCTTTCACCAAACCAACATTACGGCTATCGGGATATATCTGCTGCGACAGCACGCTTTGAGGTATGCCGTAATGCTCTGACAGCACGCCCTTCACCACCTCACGAATATCAATGGTTGGCCGCAAATCACGCCCCTGATAAAGATCGGCGCTTTTTAATCCCGGCCACTTATGGACTATACGCCCACCCTTTAATGCACCGCCAAATAGAAACGCCGTGCCCGCTGTACCGTGATCCGTACCACGATTACCATTCGGTCTTGCGGTACGTCCAAATTCAGTGATCGCAATAACCGCGGTTTTCGACCACGCCGAGCCAAGGCCGCTTTTAAGCTCATCAATACCGCGCGCAAACAGCGATAAGTTATTTGCCATACGCCCGCCTTCCGTGCCTTGCTGCACATGTGTATCCCACCCGCCAAGCTCTAACGTCGCTATACGCGGGCCATCAGGCCGTGCGAGCCACTGCCCTGCCGTTTTTGACATAGTCACGAAGGCTTGCGGTGAACGGCTCTTGCGTGTCATCTTCCGCTCACTCCCCTTCATGGCATCCATGCTCATATCTTGGATGTTAATCGCTTTGGCAAAGTTTTTCGCAAACACCTTGTCATGAGCATATACCTTCTCAACCAAAGACAAATAATCTTCTCCCACATCAGGCAGAGCAGACGGCGCCCATGAATTGACACTGGCAGAGCCGCGCATAATGGTTGGTAACCCTTGCCCAAAGGCCAACGCCGTATCTTCATTGGCGTTAATCGCACCGACCAAACGGTTGAGCCACCCCGAATCCAATCCGTTTGGCCTGTCTGATCCAAGCTCCAAAACATTTTGCGCATCAAAATGTGAACGCTCTCTGTAAGGTGAAGCCGAAGCAGGAATGGCAATCATCTCGCCCTTCTCATATAATTTTGCAAACGGCCCTAGACTGGGGTGCAGGCCAAAAAACGGATCTACGCGCAACAGTGCATCTGAACTAAGCGCCAAATCACCGCGTAACTTCGTATAATTTTTATCACCATAAGGCGCAAGCGCCGCCATGCCATCCATACCGCCGCGCAAAATTACGACAACCAAACGCCTATCGGTTATGGCATTGGCGAAAACCATCCCCGGATAAAGTGTCCCCGCCATAGCGAGTGCCGCCGTTGAACACATCCCCTTAATAAAGTCACGTCTTGAAACCATTTTCTTATCTCCTCTGCCATTCGGGGCTGGCAAGCATGAGCGCCAAGCCATCCACGGGACTTGGTGCCCGCTCGATCCATGTTAATGTGTCTGCACTGGCCACGCCGCCAAAAGCGCCGCGCGCAAAATCCAACGGGTTTTCTTTCGGTCTGATGATTTGCGCAAAAGCATGACACCATTCAACACGGTTCATCATTGCATTGGGCGAGAGCCAGTCATCCGTTGTGTCCGGCCAGCCTTTCGGTGATGGCGCCTGAAACGGCAAGTGATCCAAAAGCGCGAGCGATTGCGCCACACGCTTAAACGGTATCTTATTATCAGGAATATCCATTAGTCGAAAACACGACACCACCATTTCATAAGGCTTTTTAATTTTCGGCAACGGGTTTTTCCAAACCTCCGTCATATTAATAAGTGTATCGACCATAGCCCTCAAATCACCATCGGTATTAATGAAGGTGCGCTCCAGTTTTCTGATACTGGCTTTAGACGGATTATCACCGATGAAATGCCGCGCCATTTTTGTGGCAATAAAACGCGCCGTAGACGGATGACGTGCCAGATCATTCAACGCCGCAATCCCCTGCGCCTGATTAGATTGATTGTATTTTTTGCCAAGTAGCACATGATCCCCCGGCTCATGGATGTATTTGATAAATTCAAAACCACCGCCGCCTTGCTTTGGCGGTTTTATTGTCCAGCCCGTCAGGATTTTTGCAAAGGCGATAACATCTTTTTGCGAATACCCCCCATCGACACCTAACGTATGTAATTCCAAAATTTCACGGGCGAGATTTTCATTGAGGCCACGATTACGACGCTTTCCGACAACCGAATTCGGGCCGAAAGATTGCACATTATCCAAATAAACAAGCATAGCCGGATGCTCTACCACAGCGCGCAACATATCAGAAAACTTTCCCAAAACATGCGGGCGTATAGCGTCACGTTCATACGCACCCATAAGTCCTGCGATATATGGCTTGCCTTTGAAAGATACCGCGAAATGATTACTCCAGAACATCACCAAGCGTTCTATAAGCGGCGTCTCGGTCTTGATAGCATGCTGAAACCGTGCCTCCATTTCATCACTATACAATGCAACACCTTGCTTTATAATTTTCCTGCGCTCCGCCTGCTTTGCGGCTTTTATTTTGCTAACCTGCCTTGTGATTTCATCCGTTGTTTTAAAAGAGCCCACCAAAGCCGTTTGCGTGCCAGACTTAATTTGCGCCTTCAGCCACCCTTTCGGGTTTTGGGAAATACCGCGCATATCGCCGCCGCTTGCCCCCAAGCCAAACCGATGCGCCGCAATGTATGATTGATAAGTCACGTCATTCTCCCTCAAAAATGTTCGCCTTAGGGATTATACGTGACTTTTTCCGAATATCCTTCGGAATTTATAAAAACGCACATAAAACAAAGCCTGCTTTAGATAAGCAGGCTTATGTTAAAATTCATTAATATTGTAAAGACGCTATGCTAGCTTAAATGCCGTTGGCCCTTGCGGAGCATCAAGGCCTGCCTGCTGATCAAGCTGCTGTTTCAAAACGAGATCTTCTTCTGGCGTGGCTGTGCCCTGATCAGATTCCAGCTCAGTCCCGACTACAGGAGCAACATCTTTCATACCATCATTCATTTGTTCTTGCATTGCGAATTCATCTACACTTTGAATAAATTCGGCCAGACCAGTCATTCCATTATCTTCAGCAAATCCGTGAAATACAGAAAGGGTCTCACGATCATTTTCCGGCCCACCTGCGGCCATCGCCTCATTAAGCTGCCCGTAAGATAATCCCATAGGCAAAAACGCCATATACAGCGCCGCGATCATAGGATTCATGTCCTCTCCGTCTCTTAAAAGAGGCATATCCATATCTTCACCATTGTGAGCAGGATTAGATTCATCCAAAACATCGTTCTCAACACCAGATTCAATTCTGTTGCCAGCCGCAAGATCTTTAGATTTCATTTCATCGGCAACACTCTTATCAAGAGCTTGCTGATTATCATCTACATTTCCTGCAAGAACATTATTATGCTGACTTGCACGACCACTTGCGCCGCCGATATATTCACCAGCCATGTCGTATGTTTCTTCATTCCCAGAGTTAACAACGTTCAAATGTATGTCATTGGGAGAATATTTTGCTAAATTCGGATCAAGGTGGATACCCTGAAAGTATGCTTCACGCTCTGCGGCTGAATCCAAATCATTTGGATTATCGTCAATGCCGTCAGGCTTAATATCGTCAGGCTTAAAATTCATGCTCATATCTTTCTACCACCTAAATTTTTTATTAGTTATGCTTATTTTACACAAGAACAGTCAAGTAACGCAAATAAATTCGGGTAAAAATCGGTTTTTACGCAGCATCTTGCATGAAAACAGGCTCATCGCTCTCACCGTCACATACCTTTTTAAGGATGCCGCGTTCGGTGATATAGCCCGTAACAAGGTGTGCAGGCGTGATATCAAAGGCCGGATTTGCACCTTCCGAGAGTGTAATTTGGAATTCTTCAACTGATCCATCGGCCTTTAGACCGCTCATATGCGTGACCTCACGCGAATCGCGCTCCTCAATCGGAATTAAATCACCGCTTTCCATCGAATAATCAATCGTCGGATATGGCAGCGCGATATAAAATGGTACGTTATTATCTTTCGCCGCCAGCGCCTTCAGATAGGTTCCGATTTTATTACATACATCGCCGTTACGCGTGACGCGGTCAGTCCCCGTTAAGCACAAATCCACCTGCCCTTTTTGCATCAAATGTCCGCCCGCATTATCGGCAATCACGGTATGCGGCACGCCGTGTTGTTGCAATTCGTACGCAGTCAACAAAGCCCCTTGATTGCGTGGGCGCGTTTCATCGACCCAAACATGGATATCAATCCCCTCATCATGCGCCATATAAATAGGGGAACTGATCGTTCCGTAATCAACGGTCGCGAGCCATCCGGCATTGCAATGGGTTAAAATATTGAGGGTCTTACCGCCTTTGGCTTCAGACATTTTCTTGAGTAATGGTAAACCGCTGAGGCCGATATTGCGGTTAATCTCTACATCCTCATCACAAATTTCACCAGCACGCTTATACGCCGCCGCCACACGCGCCTCACCCTGAAGCGGCTTAACAACAGACATAATCTCATCAAGTGCCCACCGTAAATTCACCGCCGTTGGTCGTGTCGCGAGCAGAGTTTTATAAGCTGCACTCAGATTTTCATCCGATGCATCTTTGCGCAAAGCCAGACATAAACCGTAAATGCCTGTTGCCGCCAATAACGGCGCACCGCGAGTCCACATTTCGGATATGGCGCGCGCCGCTTGCTCCATCTCAGTGAGCTGCACATGAACCAGTTCCCACGGGAGCTTACGTTGATCGAATATCCGCACCGACCACCCGTCATCATTAAGCGCGATAGAGCGATAGTGCGTACCGTTAATTTTCATGATTTAAGTCTCCCAACTTTTAAGCATCAACCGATTCAGGCAAAATATCGTTGAAATCATTCAAGATACGGTGCCCGTATGAATCCGCCATAGCTTTCTCACGATCCAGAATAATGACATTCATGCCCGCACTGGATGCGGCTGTAATTTCCTCGATACTGTCAGACAGAAACAAAATCTCACTGGCTGGAACTTTAATTTCTGCAGCAATTTTCTCGTAACTTTCAGGGATTTTCTTGCCACCGATTTCAGTGTCGAAATACCCTGAAAACAGACCGTTTAAATCACCCTGCTCGGTATGACCGAACAGTAATTTTTGCGCAGGCACAGAACCGGATGAATAGACATAGAGGTCAATGCCCTGCTCTTTCCAGCGCTTTAAACCATGCACGGCATCTTCATATATATGGCCGTGAAATTCACCATTTTTATAACCATCCGCCCAGATCATACCTTGCAATGTTTTTAGCGGCGTTACTTTTTGATCTTCATCAATATAGCGCAGCATAACCTCGATCACCTCTTCAAGACTCAGATCGGGGTTCTTTTCTTCCTCGCGCACTGCATCAAGAATATCCGCGATTTCCTTATCATTGTCCCACACGTAATCAGGCAGATGATTGTAGGCATATGGGAACAGCGTATCCTTTACGAACGACAAAGAACTTGTCGTGCCTTCAATATCTGTGACTATGGCTTTGATTTCCTGCGTCATGAATTATGCCGCCTTTTCTGTGTTGTTATCAAATTTCGGGAAGTCTTCTGCAATTTCATCACCTGTGAAATCCGCAACCCACCCATCTTTGGATGTAAATAAGCGAATGCAGGTCAAATGCGGGTTTGGCCCCATATCAAACCAATGCTTCGTACCTGTCGGCACGCTCATCAGATCGCCGCGCTCACATAATGTCATGTAAACCTTACCATCAACGCGCAAATAGAATATCCCAGCGCCTTCAACAAAAAAGCGCACCTCGTCTTCACTATGCGTATGCTCGCTCAAAAATTTATTGCGCAGCTCATCTTTCTGCGGGTGATCAGATGAAAGGCGAATAATATCAACGGATTCATAACCGTTTTCCGTTTTCAAACGATCAATATCATTGGCATAGGCCTGCATCACCGCCTCATCATCAGCATCCTCAGGCAAGGGCGCCTGTGTTTCCCATCGTTCAAAGCGAACACCGATTTTATTGAGTTCCTCGGCCATAATCGCGCCATCTGTGGTATCTAGAATGACGTTCTCAGGCTGCGTGTCCGGATAAAGCGTTAATCGGCTCATCTTCTTTTCCTTCTTATGATTTTATTAGTTTAACATTCATTTCACATGAAAGCAGCATTTCTGTTGCTTCGATGACGCGCATGGCTTCGGCCATATCTTGCCCCCAGCCATATATACCGTGACAGCGTATTAGAAAGGCCGGCGTATCAGGGCGCGCTTTTAATATAGGCTCAACCTGTGCGCTCAAATCGTTCATATCTTGCGTATTTTCAAAGAGCGGCAATGCAACGGATACATCATGTGTTTCAACCCCGCGATACGCCTTGAGCATTTCATAACCACTCAAAACCACATCATCACCGCCACTCATAAGGCGCGTCAACACCGTACAGGGAACCGAATGTGTGTGCAGAATTGCGTTCACCTCAGGATAAAGACGATAGAGCAAACAATGTAATAAAGTTTCCGCAGACGGCTTCTTATCTTCCAATGGTACGCCCTGCATATCGGCGCGCATAATTTCGTCAGGCTTTAACTGCCCCTTATGCGCCCCTGAAACAGTGATCGCCATTTCATTGTCGCCTAAGCGCATGGAGTAATTTCCACTGGTCGCAGGCGCAAGATTAAGTTGGTCCAAACGGTTGCCCGCCTCGATAATTTCCTGCACTGCGTGTTCATATAAAATAGCCATAGCCCTTTTATAATCAAAGGCTATAGCTTAATCAAATGCTATTGAGTGTTCTGAATTACTATTCCTTGAATTTTTCTATCGTGACGTCACTTTGAAAAATTGTAGCAAAAGTATTTTGGGGAATTTCATTCCACTTATTATCGTAATGATCCAAAGGCTCTGACACGACAACGATGTTTTCCTCAGGGAAATAACTCGCCCCTTCAATGGAATCTTCCACACCATCAATCCATCCGGACTGGGATGAATAGAACTGCGTTTTGCTTTTTGCATTATGTGCATATCGAAGCGTATAAATCTTTTGCCCATCACTGATCGCGCAAGACAAGTTTAAATATCCACCCGGAACATTATTATCAACAAGTGCCCTTTCAACGCGCTCCACCATTTTAAGCAACCCTTGCTTAGGATTATCTTGCAAACCATAGGTTAACGCCAAAAGGAAAAAAGTCTCACTATCTGTCGTGCCTTTTAATTCAGTGTATAATTCAGGCGCTATTTCTAACTGCAAGTCACGGCGTATTTTGTCGAATTCCGACACACCCCCATTATGTTGAAACAACCAATTTTTATACTTAAAGGGATGACAATTGCTCTGCTGTACAGCACCTGTCGTGGTTGCACGCACATGCGCAAAGAAAATACGCGACCGTATTTGTTTACAGAGTTCACGTAAATTCAGATTACTCCATGCAGGTCTCGGGTCTTTATACAAGCCAGGCTCAGGTCTTTCAGCATACCAACCAATACCGAACCCATCCCCATTCGTCGCCATCAAATTACCATCTGTACTGAAGTTCATTTCAGTATGAAGGCTTTGTTCCACCAAAGAATGACCGGGAAGCGTAATAAGCTGCTCGATAAAGATAGGTTGCCCGCTATAGGCGATCCAGCGACACATACAAATATAACCTTCAATTATTTTATTACTCGGACAGAATGCCCTTTAAGATATTAAAATAGTTACAAAAAACATACTTCAATGCAAGTAATATGCACGGTAATAGTTAAATATTTGTGAACAGTATTTGCATAAAAGCCATAAAATCAGTATAATTCGCCAAAGTTTCAGGAAATCGCACAAACAAACGACTTCCACCCCTACTCGCCACAGTAGAAGGGTTTATTGTAATGAAACAAAAATAATTATGTAAAATAAAAAAGGGTGATAATATGAGAATCGGTATTTTAACAACAGGTAATGAAGAAGAAGATAACCGCCTATTAGTAGCAGCTCAAGAACGCGGTCACGATGCAAAGCTTCTACATCTTAAAAAATGTAGCCTAAGCGTATGCCTTGATTCACCGGAAGTATATTACGAAGGTGAGCCAATCAGTCAGGATTTCGATCTGATCATTCCACGTATTGATACGCCGCACACTGAATATGGCTTAACCATTCTAAGACAGTTCCAGTCAATGCGTATTTTCACATCAGATTCAGCGCGCGCTCTGGAATTAGGACGCGATAAACTGCGCTGTGTTCAGCGCCTATTGCGAGAGAACGTACCATTCCCCTCAACAGGGTTTGCACACTCAAGCGAAGATTTTGATAACATCATCAAAACAGTTGGCGGCGTCCCATTGATCATCAAGCTGGTTGAAGGTACAGAAGGTGTCGGCGTTTTCTTGGCAGACGACATGAAACACGCTGTGAACTTGCTTAAAACATTCAAGCAACTTTCAACACCATTGATTGTCCAAAAATTCATCGAAGAATCAGCAGGTACTGATGTTCGTGCATTTGTTGTCGGCGGAAAAATCGTTGCAGCCATGCAAAGAAAATCAAAAGATGGTGATTTCCGCGCAAACATCGCATTAGGCGGCGTTAGTGAATCAGTGGAACTGACAGCTCTGGAAAAAGAGGTTGCCTTAAAAGCAACACAAGCCATCGGCATTAATGTTGCCGGCGTTGACCTTATTCGCTCTGACAAAGGGCCGTTGGTTATTGAAATCAATGTATCACCAAACTTTGGTGGTGAATGGGGACTTGAGGATGTTTCAGGTGTCGACGTTGCAGGCGAAATTGTTGAGTATGCCGTACGTCAAAAAGGCGATGTCCAAAAAGAAATCCAACTCTTTAAAGAAGCCGTTTAAAACGGCTTCTCTAGTCTAAATTATTAATATATAAATAAGCAGTTTTTCAACAAATAGGTTTTCGATTACGAAGCACTACCACAATCTTTAGAAGGTTAATAAAATGAGAATAGGTATCCTGACCACGGTCAATGAACATGAAGATAAACGTTTACTTGACGCCGGATTAGAGCGCGGCCACGATATCAAAATTCTAGAACTTCAAAGATGTAGCCTAAGTGTGTGTATGGACGCGCCAGAAGTTTATTATGACGGCGAACCTATCAGCAAAGACTTTGATGTTATTATTCCGCGCATCGATACCCCCGAAACAGAATACGGCCTGATCATTCTTAAACAATTTGCGGCCATGCACATTTTTATTTCCGATAAGCCACGCGCGCTGCAACTTGGCCGTGACAAGCTCAGATGTGTGCAAAGATTATTGCGTGAAGGCGTCCCCTTCCCCTCAACCGGGTTCGCACATTCATCTGAAGACTATGAAAATATTATTCAAACCGTTGGCGGCGTTCCATTGATCATCAAATTGGTTGAAGGCACAGAAGGCGTTGGCGTTTTTCTCGCAGATGATAAAAAACACGCAATCAATCTACTTAAGACATTCAAGCAACTATCAGTACCCTTGATTGTTCAGAAGTTCATCGCAGAATCGGCAGGAACGGACATCCGCGCGTTTGTTATCGGTGATGAAATCATTGCCTGCATGCAACGTAAATCCCAAGATGGTGATTTCCGCGCGAATGTCGCACTTGGCGGTGAACCGAACAATGTGGCACTGACTCAAGAAGAGCAAGATATCGTCCTTAAAGCGGCGCGCGCAATCAACATAAACATCGCAGGCGTGGATATTATACGATCCGACAACGGGCCGCTTGTCATTGAAATAAACGTATCTCCCGGCTTTACCGGGCTAGAGAGCATAACAGGCGTTGATGTCGCAGGAAAAATTATCGAATTTGCAATCAAAGCCAAAGAAGAAGCCAGTAAAAAACGGGCGCCATTAACAAACAGATAAAACTGCTGTATAAATGATTTCTTTTTATAATTATGTGTTCACGCACAGAGGGGGGGCATCGGCATGAATGCGTTTAAACTCGTCATCCTTTTGGCTACATTGCTCTCACTTTTTGCGCTTTCCTATTTCTTTTTTTATACTAAAAGTCCAGAGGCAACCGCCTACGATAAACACTCCTCAGACTCCTTAAAGAAAATGCCAGCGATATCAAGCGCACTTAAAAAAGAGGAAAAGGAAAACAAAATCCTGCTATCAGAACACCGATTTGAAAGAAAAAGCTTTTCCCAAAACGACCAAAACACCAAGATCTTAAATTCAATAGATTATTTCTTTTTTTCTCCGCCCAAGCCATGGCCTGAAAGTTTAAAATTCCCGTTGATTGTTCATTTAAATGATCACAATGATTTAGCATATAGCGCAGAGTACATCTCGCAAGATAACATGACGTTCCACTTCCCTGCATTTTCCATTGTGCCACAAACAAACCAACTCTACACACACCTCAATATTGATGAGCGCATGAAAAAAACAAACAATCCGCTCAATGCCACTGTCAATGATCACAAAACCGTAAAAAGTGTTGTTAATTTTAAAACGTTTCGAGAGCACACAAAAAAAATACTGCCGCCATTAACGGCCTTAATTGACAATGTAAAAGAAAAATACCCGATAGATGAAAAACGGATATATCTAATCGGATGCGGATTTGGCGCAGCAACGCTTTTTCACCTTGTTGAAAAACACCCGGATCGCTTTGCTTCTTTGGTTGCACTAAGCGGCACATGGCAGGCGGAAAATTACAATAAATTCAAATCCACACCAATCCTGACTTTAAACGGCAAAATAAATGCGATGTTTTTAAACATTTCAGGGGAAACCTTTGCCGCCAACGTCAAAAAAATCGGCGGAAAAGCAATCTATAAAGGCTTTGAATCTATGCCACACACATGCTCTCACAAGGACTTCTACGCGAGTAACGTGTGGAAGTGGATGTTTGCGCAAAAACGATAAAAAAATCTCCGCAACAAGACGCTGCGGAGATTGAAAATTTTCTAATCAAAAGCCTGTATTAAGCGGCCATAGATTTCGTTGCTTTTTGTACAACCTTATTGATTTCCGCACTTACTGGCTCAGAACTTTCGGTTAAAACCTTTGTTCCGATTTCAGAAATCTTAGTTGCACCTGCCATAAAATCATCGAAGTTGGCTTGAACAATTTTGTTTTGCACTTCTGCAAATTCATTAATTGTCTTACTACCCATTGCTTCTTTAACGAACTTAGCTTGCTTCTCAGCAGAGCTTTGCGCCATCGATACAACAGTTCCGAATATGTCTTCAAAACCCTTCATCATGATTGCGCTAGACTTCGTGCATGCGTCAGAATACTGCGCACCGAAATCAGTCGTGTCTTTGATAATTTTATCAAATTGTGTTGCTGTCTGTGTTGTCTTGCTCATTATAATCTCCATAATTTTGTCGATACGCGAGTGGCAAAGAAGTTACCCTAACAAGGGAAATTAAATTACCAATTTTTTTTGCATCGCACAATACAAAATAAATATATAATCACCCCACGGTGATGTCAAGATATTTTTGTGCACCGCACAAAAGCTGGTTTATATGTGCAAAATTAGACAATTAGAGCAAAACGCTGTATAATCCGTCACTATTGTTTTGTAGGGTTATCCTACGTTTTTTGGGTTTTACTTCTTTATTCGGCGTTTTAATGATTGTGAATAATAAACATAGCCAGAAAAGTAACTGGCGCCTTTCTGCTTTCGAAAATATTCGGACGTGCTTTATTTTGTCACTAACACTTATCTGCGCAATCACACTTATTCCAACACAGACAGAAGCAAAAAGCAGCAAAGGTAATGTATATCAAGAAAAATATGCTGCCTTTGTGATGGATGCCGATACAGGCCTGATCCTTCACCGTGAAAACGCCAACAAAACACTTCACCCCGCATCGCTGACAAAAATGATGACCCTTCTGATGGTGTTTGACGCGATTGATAGCGGTAAGCTTAAGCTCTATCATCGTGTGCGCATTTCAAAACACGCCGCAAGCATGATCCCGAGCAAACTCGACCTTCCTGTCGGATCTTCTATAAAAGTCAAAGATGCGATTTATGCCCTTACGACAAAATCCGCAAATGACGTGGCCGTTGCGCTTGCCGAAAAACTAGGCGGGACAGAAGCTAATTTCGCGCAGATGATGACAAAAAAAGCGCGCAAAATCGGCATGACGAAAACGCGTTTTAAAAATGCATCAGGCCTGCATGACCCCAGACAAGTCAGTACAGCACGAGACATAGCACGCCTGTCGCGCACGCTTATTAATGATTACAGCAGGCATTACCATTACTTTTCAACGCAAAGCTTTACATACCAAGGTAAAACATACAAAAGCCACAACAAACTGATGCAAACATATCAGGGTATGGATGGTTTGAAGACAGGTTATATTAAGGCCTCTGGCTTTAACCTCGCAGCATCTGCTGTTCAGAACGACCGCAGGCTCATTGGCGTTGTATTTGGTGGCCGCACAGGCAAGCTCCGCAATGCGCAAATGAAAAAGCTTTTGGATAACGCGTTCCAGAAAGTCCAAACACTGCAAATTGCGAACAGAAACGTACCCATCCCCCAAACGAAGCCTGAGTTTCAAACGCTTGAATTGGCGAGTGTAGAACCGGCGACAAAATCTTATGAAGAGCCTGAGGCTATCGATATAAGGCCACCCAATGTATCGCGTTGGGATATGCTGGATTCCTCACTGGAGCATTCGATGTTTAACCGCATGATCGGCCAAGGTGATTATGATCAAACCGTACGCAGCCGTATCGAAACAGGATTAATCGCAATTTCCGCGCACATGAAAGAAACATTACCGCCGGAACTCTACGATGATGAGGAAAGCAAGCCTGTAAAACTCGCCTCTAACAAACATATTAAAAATGATATATCCCAAACAGGCGACTGGGCGATACAGATTGGCGCCTTCACCACAAGAGACAGAGTCGACATTGCCATCACACAAAGCTTGAACAAGTTACCCGGCGATCTTAAACACGGTAGCAGCACTATAGCACCACTTAAGACGGCGCAGGGATGGATCTATCGCGGACGCCTTCAGGGGTACACAAAAGCCGCAGCAAATGATGCATGTAAAATCCTACATGACTGCATCCCTATCGCACCCGATGCACCATAGCGTTCATCTTTCAGACTTATAAAACAAAATATTATGCTGGGATTTATTTCTTAATACGAAATGCTTTTGGCTCTGTTTCCGAGAGCTTCTTGAGTTCGCGCGAGAGCGGCATAGCATAATCAAACTGCGCAATGACACGATGCGTTTTTGTATCAATAATACGCAAGAAAACATCAACCTGTTTTGTCTTCACGATATACGCACCGTTTAAAACATAGGCCGCATTCACGGTATTCTCAGGCGCGGGGTATAGTGACGTATTGCCGTAAGGCGCAACCTCATGCAGTAAAACCTTATTACCCAACTCCTGAAGACGAAGGCCGACCCCTTCTGAAATAGACAAACCCAAAGGCGACGAAACCCCGGGGTGATCCGCCTGCTGCAAAGGCTTGGCGGCGATATGTTGGTAATATGAAACTTTATTTTTAATCTGTGACTGCAGGTAATCGGCCGCAGCATAATTCTTTTCTTTTAAGTTAACATCAGGGTCAGAAAAAACACCGAATGATGTTGCCGCTAAAACCCCTGTTGCCGCCTTAAAACCAAGAACTTCGTTGCCGCAAGACGCTAATAAAGGAAGGCACGCGGCCAACAATACACATTGGCGTATTTTGTGGCGAACGTCCCGCATGTGTATTAACCCTCTTGATTGGTCAATGGAACCGGGCATTCAGGCATTTTAACACCCATAGCATTCACTTTACGGAAGTCATATAACGGCACTTCGTAAAAGCCACCAACATTATCCCGCGCATCTTCGTTGGCCGCATTGATCGCCAAGGCGAGATAAACACTTTGATAATCCCCTTCAGATGTATGCGCAAAACATTCAGGCACATCGTCTATCGCAACAAAATCCAATGTCACTGTATTCACGGGTGTATTC
This sequence comes from uncultured Alphaproteobacteria bacterium, assembly GCA_964015995.1. Classification (GTDB taxonomy): domain Bacteria; phylum Pseudomonadota; class Alphaproteobacteria; order Micavibrionales; family Micavibrionaceae; genus UBA1672. Next base: position 11,362 of record CAXHFH010000019.1, on the reverse strand, counting down.
GACAGAAGATATCCGCGCTGTGTTAGTTCATCACGAATGAGGTGATCAAAGCTCGTGTAGAAGGCGGAGTTTTCAGAGATTTTCAGATAAATTTCATCAACGCTGAATGATAGCTTTTCATCCAACTTTTCGACCAAGTCACGTGCAGCAAAGCGCATATCCTTTAGTGCGGTTGCGTTATTCTGGTTGGTATAAGCATAACCAACATCATGTGGCTTAACACCCGGCACTGATTTATATTCCTGATCATAAGAAGAATAACCGCGCGCCATCGGGCTGGGACCTGAACACCCTGCGAGTAAAACAGCGGTAAAACAAAAAACAGTGAGAGAGAGAATAAAACGCATAATACCAAAACCTTTTTAGAGAAAATCAAAGAGACAACCAGATCTTACCGATCAAGATTCTATCAACTCTTTTCCTTTAGGTACAGTGTTATTCGATTAATGGCTCACAAGGCTTCGCCCCTCCTCAGACAACCAACACACATACCGCCCGCAATCAGGGCCAATACAAATGCAATGATACACCAGATAACCGTCATTGATTGCCGTATTCAAATCATGCTCGCTGTAATGTTCCAACACATCTTCCACGAACATCGCGGCATCCCTGCGGCCAAATAAATTTTCAAGTGCGACAAAATCCTGAAGCATAGATAACTCCCCCTCTCAAACAGTTATTAATAATGATAATCATTCTTAATTAAGGGGCAAAAGTCAATATTGAACTTCACCTGTACAAAGAAAATCTATGGATATGTATGGAAAATGGCAATTACGCGCGCATTTTTTCAATGGAGTTTGTCGTGCTGTGCCCGTCATAAACAGGCATCACATCCACAACACCACCAGAGCGCATAACCGTTGGCGCCTCAGGGATTTGATCAACGGTGTAATCCCCACCTTTGAAATAAACATCGGGCTGTATCTGCTCCAACAACGCACAGGCCGTGTTATCATCGCCCTGCTTTTCCGCGCCGAATAAAACAACCATATCAACAGAGCCCAGCGCCGAGAGAACACGCGCACGCGATTGTTCATCATGCACGGGGCGCTCTGCCCCCTTCAAAACGCGCACCGACGAATCACTGTTCAAACCAACGATCAAACGGTCACATTTCTGACGCGCATCATTCAGATACGTCACATGACCATAATGCAAAATATCAAAGCATCCATTGGTAAAACCAACTTTAAGGCCGCGCGCTTTCCATCTTTTAACTTCTTCAACGCCCTCCGACCAATCTAAAACCGGAGCCTGCCTCACACGTTCAATCTTAGGGCGATTACTTTCACCTGCCACAACGATATCCGCCTCCGAATCATGGTGTTGTAACGTTTCCAACAATTCCTCACTGCGTATTGGCGCCGTCCCCACTTTCGAAACAACAATACTGCCCGCAACATTAGAAATTGATGCCGCCTTGACCAAATCTCCGCCTGCGGCCAAGGTCGCCGCAATTGTCGCGATAACTGTATCCCCCGCGCCGGATACATCAAACACTTCTATATCGGATGCACTTCTGATGTGGACGGGCTCGCCCTGCCCTTGAATAACACTCATCCCGTCTTGTGAGCGCGTGGCAATAACGGCCTTGATACCGCTTTTATCCATCAATGTTCGCGCAGCCTTAATCACCTCTTCATCCGTATCGACCACCATACCGCCTGTGGCTTCGGACAATTCCTTCTTATTGGGCGTCACGGCATCCGCGCCCGCATAAATACTGTAATCCGTCCCCTTTGGATCAACCAGAACCGGAACATTATGTATCTGCGCCGCGCCGATCAATGCCTTAATGAATGCCGGCGTCATAAGCCCTTTGCCGTAATCCGATAAAATCATGGCCTGAACGTCAGGCAAAACCGATTCCGCACTCGCTAAAAGACGTTCCATAATGTCATCGTTAATTGGCTGGATACGCTCAAAATCAGTTCGCAAAAGCTGCTGATGACCTGCCAAAAATCGTGTTTTAACGATTGTTGCGCGATCATCTACCTCGATCAAACCATCGCTATCCACGCCGCTTTTTTGCGCCAAATCTTTTAAAACGCGCCCCTCATCATCATTACCGATAATCGACAAAACACGCCCCGTGCAATTTAAGTTAATCAAATTCGCAAGCGTATTTCCCGCACCGCCCAACATAATATTCTCACGCGTGACAGACAGCACAGGTACAGGGCTTTCAGGTGATATACGCTCCACTTTCCCATATACGAATCGATCAAGCATGATGTCGCCAACAACCAAAACAGAGGTGTTTTTCATGGCCTGGACGATATCAATATCACTCATTTTTTGCTCCGTGGTGTCAAAATCATTAAAAAATCGCTAAAAACACCCTGTTTATGGGCTTTTGTTAGGAATTCGTCAATCTTTCTCGTGTTTAATAATAAAGGAGATATTAGGGTATCTGCGCTTTGGATTAAAGGGGATTATGGTGCGTAAGACAGGCATAAATACAAGTAAACAACATCACACTGCCGCGAAAACCGGCATTCTTAACAATATAAAAAATGCGATGGAGCGTAACAAGATCGGTGAAATTCTTGTTATGCAAGGCCTTATTCAACCCTATGATCTAAAACACGCGCTCAAGCTTCAAAGACAAACAAGCCAACCTTTAGGGCAACTTCTACAAGACCTTAACCTCATTTCCAAATGGCAACTCACGCGGTTACTCTGGAGACAAAAAGTCCTGAGAGTATGCGCCGGCACTATGCTGTATATGATGTCTTGCGGAGGCTTTGTCAAAATGTCACGCGCAGCGGATATTAAAGATGTGCCTGCGAAAATCACCCTCGCCTCTGTTGGTGACAATACATTCAAATCAATCAAAAGTTATCCTGCCTTATTTGGTGCCGATGAAAAACAATCAAAAAACCTAAAAGCTTTTACAAAGTGGACAGGTATGTTTGAACGCTTTGATCGGGAACTTGATAACACCAAGGCAGAAAAAACGATCAAAAAGCTACAGTCTCAAATATCAAAATTTAAATCGGACTCCATTTATGATATGGCGCGCCAAGTAAACAGCTTGATGAATAAGAAAAAATATATCATCGACAGTAAAAACTGGGGCAAGTCGGATTACTGGGCCACGCCGGTTGAGTTCATGAATCGTGGTGGAGATTGCGAAGATTTTGCAATCGCGAAATACGCTGCTTTACGCGCACTGGGCGTTCCTGAAAACAACATGCGCATTGCGATTGTTCAAGATCAAATTAAAAACATGCCGCATGCAATTCTAATTGTTTATTCTGAAAAAGGCGTCGTGATTCTTGATAATCAAATTAAAGAAATGCGCAAAGCACAGAGCATCAAACACTATAAGCCCATTTTCTCAATCAACCGCACGGCATGGTGGTTACACACAACACCAAGCACATCCTCCAATACGATTATGGCATCCGCAAAATAAAAATAGTGGAAATCAAAGAACTCTTCTAAAAGCTTGGCTCGTCAACAACTTCCTGACCTTCAAACTCATAGCCGTCAAGATTATAGACAAAGCCCTCGGGTAACAATCTTCTTGTCGGCTGAGTAATCACCAAAGTCGAACCGTCTGTAGGCTCTAAAAGCTCATCCAACGTCTCAGCACCAAGCTCTTCATGATAAGCAGCCGCTGTTGCCAACGCCGCCGTAATCAAACCTACCCTTATCATACGCCCTAAGCCCATGTCTTTATGTAGTTGTTCAATATCATCAAGGCGTTTATGCATCGTATCCACGACTTCTTCAAAGGTAATATTTTCACGAGGATTAGGAACAGGGCCGTACATATCAGTACCCCATGTAAAACTCGTAAGTTTTTCGCGTCCGTCCGTATAACTTTTCCAAGCCTGATGTTCCAGATTATATAGCCCATCCGGCGCAGACGTTATAACCGCACGAAATTTATCTGTCTGATAACCATTTTTAGTTTTATCCAGACTTCCGTAATAACACATTAATCTTGGCTCATCTTGGTCACTGTTGCGCTCTATATGAAGTGGCCTTATATGCGGCAACATAAACAAAGTCGTTAAACTACCCTGCAACTCACTATAACGAGGCTTTAAGGCTATCCTCACTGTTTCAAGAACATCTTGTTTTTCATTATTGATAGCTTGCAGCTCAATTTTTCTTTGCTTCGCTAGCTCAGCGCGCCCTTCAGGCGTGCTCGCCTTCTTTCTGCGTGCTTCGTCGAGTTTCTTTTGTGCCTCTGCCTCCACTTTCGCTTCCGCAGCTTCTCTTGCTTCTTTTTCTTTTTTTTCTTGTTCCTCTTCAGCTTTCTGAGCGAGCTTTATTTTTCTTTTTTCTTCTGCAGCTGCTAGCTCTTGCTTCCTTCTTGCATCATCTTCCTCTTTTTCTTGCTGCTGCTGGTCGTAAAGCCTTCTGCGCTCTAATCTGTCATGAATTTCACCAGCAGCCTTTGCAAGTTCATCAATCGTTGGCTTGTGTTGGCCTTGACCATCAGCTTTATTTTGTGCTTTTTCAAGTGCTTGCTGTGCGCCTTCTAAAGCAGCGGTTGCCTGCTTCCTCGCTTGCTCTATTTCGTCTTGCCCCAAATCAGAAGTTTCTGCGACTTCTTCTACTTTTGTAAGCGCCTCTTGCGCCACGTCCATAGCAACAGTGGCTAACTTTACGGCACCATCCAGAATTTCTTCCGGACTTTGTTCTGCTATGGCATAACCAGCATCGTCTTCAGATGGCTCTGGAGTATTATCTTCGTCACTCATGGCCTTGTATCCCTGTTTTTATTTATCATCTACCCAGATAGTATTTTTATTTCAAAATCAAAATTCTTTAAACCGTAAAGTTATAGCATGTTTTATCTATTTTTATCAAATTACGATAATAATATTACAAAAAACCATAGCAGTATGGTCCAAACGGGGCTTGATTACTCCCCTTTTTGAAAAATTGCTAGAAAAAAATGACCATTTAAGGATTTTTTTTGTTTTTAAAGTGGATTAGGCCGCTTTACTGCTCTTTCGTGCTTTCACAACGTCACTGCAACGGTTACATAAATGCCCGTTTTCCGCCGTTACTTCAGGCAAAACCTTCCAACAACGTTCGCATTTCTCACCTTTGGCTTTTTTGATGGTATATGCCGTCAGGTTTTTGAAACTTTCATCGTCAGAAAATGAAATTATCCCGTTTGAGACAATGCAAATTTCGGCAAGATCAATATTCGCAAAAACCGTCTCCAAACTTGAATGCGCTTGCACCTCGGCCTTCACTTCTAAAGATGATCCAACATCTTTGTTTTTCCGCAATGGTTCGATGCGCGATAAAACACCATCCCGCACACTCATAATTTGCGCCCATTTGGCGGCAAGTTCTTTATTTTGCCAATGCGCGGGCACGGATGGAAATTCACGTAAATGTACACTGTCCGCATCTTCGAACACACCTTGTGGACGATGGCTCCATGCCTCTTCTGATGTGAAGGACAGGATCGGGGCGAGCCACGCGCTCAAATGATTGAAAATCTCTGCCATCACGGTGCGACAGGCACGACGATCAAAACTGTCCGGTGCATCGCAATACAAGCGATCTTTACGGATATCGAAATAGAACGCCGATAGCTCCTGATTACAGAAATCATGCAAACGTTTGGCAAGTTTGCCGAATTCATAATTATCAATACACCCGCGGACAAAGCCGTCCATCTCGGCCAGAACATGCAGCATATATTGCTCCAACTCCGGCACTTGTGAATCCGATAAATCCACACGCTCATCATCCGTAAAACCATCCATCGCACCGAGTAGGAAACGGAGCGTATTACGCAAGCGACGATACAGGTCACTGGTGTTTTTGATGGTGTCCTTCCCGATGCGGATATCCTCGTTATAATCAGAGAGCATCACCCACAGGCGGATAATATCCGCTCCATATTGCTCCATCATCTTCAGCGGATCGACCACATTGCCGTCTGATTTGGACATTTTATAGCCCTTCTCATCAAGCACAAAACCATGGGTCAGCACGTTTTTATATGGTGCATGGCCATTTGTCCCGACACTTTCCAGCAAGGATGAATGGAACCAACCACGGTGTTGGTCAGAACCTTCGAGATACAGATCAATTTGATCCACGCCCTCATAACAAGGCCATGTTTGCGTATCACCTACCACAAAAGCATGGGTAGAGCCTGATTCAAACCAGACATCAACGATATCCATCACCTTTTGATATTGATCGGCTTTAGCCCCAAGAAAACGCTCTTCCACGCCGTCCTTATACCACGCATCCGCGCCCTCTTCCTCGAACGCTTTACCGATGGCGGCATACACGTCCGCTACATCAGATTCGTCATATAGCTCGCCCGTTTCCTTATGCAGGAACAGCGCAATCGGCACGCCCCATGCGCGTTGGCGCGAAATACACCAATCGGGACGGTTTTCGATCATCGCATTGATGCGCGCTTCACCTTTGGCGGGATGCCAGTTCGTAACCTTGATCTGTTCCAGAGCCTTTTGGCGGATTTGCCCCTCACCATCCATGGCGATAAACCATTGCGGGGTGGTACGGAAAATAATTGGTGCTTTTGAACGCCAACTATGTGGGTATTCATGTTTCAATGAGCCTTTGGCGAGCAACTTTCCTGCATTCACAAGCTCACGCAGAACGGCGAAATTTCCTCCGCCCAGTTTACCTTCTTGGGTATAGATTTCCTCACCAGCAAACAACCCAACATGCGGACGGAACTTCCCGTCATCTGTGACGTTGTCCGTGATTTCGATTTGCTCGTCTGCTCCAAGGCTTTGGTTCGTAGCGCGGATCAAATTAAAGTCATCCTCACCATGACCACCGGCCATGTGCACAAATCCCGTTCCCGCATCATCCGTGACAAAATCACCCATTAAGGCAGGCACTTTATATGTGTAATACTCATCGAGTTCGGCGAACGGATGTTTACAAATTGTGCCCTGAACCTCTGAGCCCTTAAGCGTGCCGAGCAATTCAAACTCCTCGACTTTGGCTTGCTTCATAACATCTTCCGCCAATGACGTCGCAACGGCAATTTTCGTGCCCACCTCGACTTTTCCGCCTTCGCCTACGGATTTAATTTCATACACGCCGTATTCGATATTCTCACCAAACGCAATCGCGCGGTTAGAGGGGATCGTCCAAGGCGTCGTCGTCCAGATGACAATATTCGCGCCATCAAGTAGTTTGTTCTCAGTTTGTTCCACATGAAACATTACCCAGATTGTAACGGATTTATGCTCTTTATATTCCACTTCCGCTTCGGCGAGCGCGGTTTTCTCCACCACCGACCACATCACAGGCTTCGCGCCTTTATACAGGCCACCATTCAGAGCAAATTTATGAATTTCGCTTACGATTTTACCTTCCGCGCGCGTGGTCATGGTGCGGTATGGATTTTTCCAATCACCACTTACACCTAAACGGCGGAACTGATCGCTTTGAATATCAACCCACTCTTGCGCGAATACGCGGCATTCCTCACGAAATTCAAGGATATCGACCTCATCTTTATCCTTGCCTTCGTTGCGGTATTTTTCCTCAATCTTCCATTCAATCGGCAGACCGTGGCAATCCCATCCCGGAACATATGGCGCATCCTTGCCCATCATGCCCTGTGATTTCACAACCACATCTTTGAGGATTTTATTGACCGCGTGGCCCATGTGGATATTACCATTCGCATAAGGCGGACCGTCATGGAGCACGAACTTCTCTTTGCCTTTGGCTTGCTCTCGCATTTTACCGTAGAGATCCATGGCCTCCCACTTGGCGATTATTTCAGGCTCTTTCGTTGGCAAGCCGCCGCGCATGGGGAAGTCTGTTTTGGGTAGGAAAACGGTGTCTCTGTAATCTGGTTTTTCGGTCTTATCTGTCATGGTCTCTCACGCATATTTGATGCGCCTTTTATAAACATTTTTTGTGCTTCAAGGAAATTAAAAAACGGCTTCACCCCGGTCTCTGCTATATGAGAGCCGGGCTCGTAATTCGAATAATTATGCTATGCACGCGTTTCATCAAACGCACTATGGCGGGAGTTGCCATAAAGATCAAGTACCGCAAGGCACGTCAGCCCATAAAAAAAAGCAAGAGCCGCGATGAAGCGAGCCCTTGCTATAAAGTAAATTATCAAATGGTAAGAGGGTTAGACTTATAAATTTGATAATGAGGAGTAAGTTTCGAGGGGAGTAGTACGCCCCTCACCGTCAAAAGGGAACCGCAAAGTTCGCATAACGGACATGCATATTGTGCAACGCACAATGGGCGGTTATAACCCGATCAGCCAAATCACAGCAGGAATATAAAAAAGCGCAAACACTGTACCGATCAAAATGGTCGTCGCCGCTTTTTCAGGCTCTATATCCATTTGAGAGGCATAAGCCGCAATATTAGCCGCGGGCGGTACAATCGCCACAATGATAAGAAGGTTATAGATATCCTGCCCATACCACTGCATCAGCGCTTTATCCATGGTAATAAAGATGAGGCTAAGAATTGGGAATAGTAGAAATTTCCCTGCAAAAACAAGCCCTAAGAACCGAGGACCGATCACAAAGCGCTCTAACCCCGCAAGCGCGCCGCCAATAATCATCATGCCCGCAATAACGTATGCGCCCTTGAAATGTGTCCAGTATGTCCAGAATATGTCCGGCAACTCTACGCCCGCCGCATTGAGGATGAACCCCGCCGCCATCGCGTACATCACGGGAAAGCGCGTCAGCTTAATCAAGCTCTGACGCACTGTGAAACTACTGCGCGCAGCGATATAATAGCCGACGGTGGCCTCATACACCAAACCACCCAGCGTCATGAATATGTATATGGCAATCGTATCATTATCAAAAAACAAGAGCACAAGCGGCAACCCGTAATAGCCCGTATTCCCCATAGATGTCAGCATCGCCATCAGGTTCTTTTGCTTATCTTGATATACAAACTTACCGAAATTAAAGAAACCAAGGCCAATAATAACGCTCGCGATATAAAAGAATATTGGCAAAGCGATATAGGAGGCCTGAAAGTCCATATCCGCCACAAAACCAAACACCACAATAGGCATGAATATGTATATGGCGAGTGTGCTCAGGCTATGTTTATCGACATTAAGATGGCGAACCGCGCTATAGCCGACACCAATCAAGAGATAGAGCGGAAACAAATTCATCAATAATGATAAAAACGCGCCCATATCATTCCTTTTCACTCAAGATAGAGCGCGCTAAATCGCAGTCCTTTTCCATTTGCACGATGAGCTCTTCCAAAGAGTTAAACTTAGCCTCTCCGCGCAGACGCGCCACGGGTCTGACGCACAATGTTTGGCCATAAATCTCGTGATCAAAATCAAAGATAAAGGTTTCAACTTGTGCGGCTTCTATTTCAAACATCGGACGAATACCAATATTACAAGCCCCCATGTACCATTTATCTTCGCCTTGAATACGTGCAAAACAGGCATATATACCATAGGCAGGATGTAGGGTTTGATTAAGATCCATATTCGCCGTGGGATAGCCCAATTCACGCCCACGTTGATCACCCTTTATGATTTTCCCGCGAATTTCCCAGTTCCATCCCAGAACTGCGTTCGCTTCATCAATTTTACCATGGCGTAATAACTGCCTGACACGGCTGGACGAAAGCTCCCCCACATTACTGTCTGTAACCTGATCAACGATGGTAACAGATAACCCGGCATCTTTAATCGTATCGGCGGAACCTTTGCGCAGTTGGCCGAACCGAAAGTCGTAACCAATGACAATATGAGACGCCTTTAATCCATCAATCAGAATATTTTGAACGAAGTCTTCCGCAGTTTGGCTTGCAAAGTCCCAATCAAAGGGCAATGAGAAAACGTAATTAACAGCACTTTCTTCCAAACGCTCTGCTTTTAAATCACTAGGCGTGATACGGTAAGGGCGGTCATCGGGACGAAACAACTGCCTTGGATGTGGCTCAAACGTTAACACACCCAGCTTTTTATCCTGCTGCTTCGCAACGTCACGAGCCTGATTAAGAAGTTCTTGATGGCCTAAATGCACACCATCAAAATTGCCGATCACAACAACGCATTCTTGCGCGGCATCTGGCAAATTTGTGTATGATTCGAAATATTGCATTTGAGTTTTTATTCAATTTATTACGACTATTGCCTAAACAATCATGATTTCCGCTATAAATCTACACACAAAACATTTTGATTTGTTTTTTTTACTTTTAATGTAACTTTGTTTTTCAGTCAGGCGAAATGCACAGTAACACTCAAACATTGTGATGAAAAGCTACACGCTCTGACCCAATACTCTGAGTTAAACAATGTTTTTAATATAACTGAAGGAATTGAACATGAGTTCTAAGAAAACACTACACACATTACTCGCAGGCGCTGTTGCGGTTACTGCATTAGGTACAGCAGCAACAGCCGCGCAGGCTGCCCCGGGTGCTGGCAAAGAAAAATGCTACGGCGTTGTTAAAGCCGGTAAAAATGGCTGTGGCTCAGCGGATAAAGCGCATGGCTGCGCCGGTCAGGCAACCGTTGACGCCAGTGGCGTTGAATGGCTTTCCCTACCAACCGGTACATGCGAAAAACTCGCTGGCGGTTCCTTAGAGCCCGTCTTTGAAAAAGATGCCATGAAAAAAGGCAAGGATGCCGTTATGGATAAAGCCAAAGACATGATGGCGAAGTAATTCGTCAGGAGTACTAATCATGAATGAGTCTGTTTCCATCCCTCAAACGTTACAGACTCTTTCCTCAAGCCCACCGGGTCTGCCTCTCATGGACCCGGTGGGTATCGGTTTAAGAAGCCCCCACTATCAAGAAATTCTCGATACTGACCCTAAAATCGGCTGGGTAGAAGTGCATCCGGAAAATTATTTTTGCGGCGGCATTCACCGCCACTACCTTGATCAAATCGCAGAAAAATACGCCATCAGCCTGCACGCAGTCGGGCTTTCCTTAGGCGCAGATCAAGCCGTTGACACCAACCACCTGAAACAATTCAAGGAACTGATCAATCGGTACAAACCATTTAACGTCTCTGACCACGTCGCTTGGAGCGCAAGCGGTAACGCGCATTTAAATGATTTGCTGCCCCTGCCCTACACCACGGAAACACTGGAGCGCCTGACCAATAACATCAAACAAACACAAGATTATTTCGGCCGTGCTATGCTCGTTGAAAACCCATCCACTTACATCGCCTTTAAAGATAACGAGATGAGCGAGCATGACTTTATGAATAAGCTCTGCGAAAAAAGCGGATGCTTTATGCTGCTCGATATCAACAATATATATGTCCAAAGTCACAATCACGGCCTTGATCCGCGCGCCTATATCTGTCTCTTATACACATCTGACGCTGCCGACGAATCCAGAGGT
>CAXHFH010000018.1:0-27567 GCA_964015995.1 uncultured Alphaproteobacteria bacterium | reverse complement strand
TCGTGGGCTCGGAGATGTGTATAAGAGACAGGTCATAGGCTCTACTCATGGCCGAATTCCTTATTTTTACATACGCGCATAGTCGTTCTATCGCGCCTTGTTCGTTTTTTCAATCTTTTGGAAGTTTTCCCCTGTAGCGCAGACATAGCATTATGCCTCATGATCACTCAGGGGCGCATAAGCAGGATGTTTAGAAGCAGTAATGTGTTTGTTGGCTTCATGTTCATAAATACTATCTAACTGACTTTATCCAATCTCGTCAAGTTTATCGTGATGATCCCCATCATCAATCGGCTTTTTCTGACCATCTGATCCATACAGGAAATGCGTTTCAGCCTCGGCCTTTTTCTTATCAGAATAATCGCTGTGTTCGCGCGTTTCGTGCTCCCCACCAGACATAACACCTTCGCTATCAACCGCAGAGGGCTTAGGGACAGCAGGCTTTCTTTTTATATAATGATTCCAGATACGTCCTAAGCCATCAATCATGGGTTATTCCTCTATATCTCGCGCTTCTTCCACCAACATGACAGGGATGCCATCGCGTATAGGATAAGCACGCTTAGATTGCTCGGAAATCAATTCCTGTTTTTCACGATCATAAACAAGCGGCCCTTTTGAAACAGGACAAACAAGAATCTCTAATAATTTCGGGTCAATTTCTGCACTCATGGATTTATTCTACCTCTTTACAGTCAAGAAAACAAAATAGCGGAGAGCTTGCGACGCGCACTGATTGTTATCGGATCAGCATGCCCCATCGCCTGAAAGAGCGTCAAGAGCTCCTGACGGGCGGTTTCTTCATTCCATTCACGGTCAATTTCAATGGATTCTAACAAAGCATCTGTCGCCTCTTCTTTCTGTCCTGCGGCGAATAACGCATAAGCGAGGTCAATACGTGCCTGATGATCATTTGCGTTGGCTTTTATTTTTTCTTTAAATTTATCAGCATTGCCACTTGGTACATTCTGGGCTAATTCCAAAGCAGAACGTGCCTCTTCAAACGCGGAGGTTTTTGCAATTTCTTCCGGCACCTGCTCAATCAAAGCCTGCGCTTGTTCTATCTGGCCGATATTCAAGAAACAACGCACCATCCCAACATAAGCATCAGCATTCAGCGCATCTTGCTGTAAGATTTGTGCATATATTGCATGCGCGCTTTGTGCGTCATTTTCTGCCAGAGCTTGCGCTGCGCCTTTAAGAGCTTCCGGGATATCCAATGCGTCTGGTTGCGCACCATTGGAGGCTGTAATCAGTTTTTGAACAAATTCCTTTATTTTATTCTCGGGTTGAACACCCATAAAGGCATCGACAGGCTGTCCTTGAAAAAATCCGAACACGGTCGGCACAGATTGAACGCGCAAGGCTTGAGCAAGCTCAGGATTGTCATCCAAATTAACCTTCGCCAGAAGAACCTTCCCACCGGTAGCCAGAATGACCTTTTCTAAAATCGGCATAAGTTGTTTACACGGGCCACACCATGGTGCCCAAAAATCAACGATCACAGGAATTTGCATCGACGCTGCCATTACGCGCTGTTCAAAATCCTGTGTTCCCACATCAAAAATAATTTGCGCGGGGTCTAAAGCTGCGCCGCCCGATTGTTCATTACTAGATGCACCTAACAACATAGGGATTCTCCTTTATTTGAATACCCGCAAACTATATCAAGCAGCATGAAAAAGCAAAGCATTACACATCAGGTGCGGCTGGCGATAAATCGACAATTTCAGCATCATGACTGGTATGCTCGATAAAGCGAATAAGATCATCAGGCGACAGGCCAATCGTCCATGCATTATCCATCGGATGATAATTCACCAAAGGCTGTGCCATCATATGCGCATCGAGTATAATCCTTACGTTCTGATCTCTGTCATTAATGATACAAAACGGATTAACCGATCCTTGACGAATACCCAAATTTTCCCATAAACGGTCACCGGAACCAAAAGAAATCCGTCCGCAATCAAGTACTGTTTGTAACTTCTTTAAATCAATTTGTGTTTCATTGGCGGCAACAACCAGAAACATTTTTTTCTTCTTATCACGCAGGAATAAATTGCGGCAATGCATACCCGGAATTGATTTTTTAAGGTGTTCGCCTTCCTCAACCGTAAAAATCGGCTCATGCTCGTATAGCTTATGGACTATGGTTAAATCGTCCAAAATGCTTATCAGTTGGTCTTTTGAGGTCGGTAAATCGCTTGTCATCAAGAAAATTTATACGATTTCATCCAGCAAGGCCAGATGTAAAAATCCAATAAAAACAGCAGATATTCCAAATACTTAAATTTGCATCGTTATGAAAAATAACATATTATATAAGAAAGTATTAATATTTACCTGTCATACTGTTCTTGAGTTTGTATACGTGGGGTATAAGAATGCAAGCAAGTGATCTTCTCCAAATGTTGGAGAGCAACGAAATAGATGTTTTAGATAATCAGGCCGTCATTGATGAAATGGCGGGCGGTGTTGATTCTACAGCACTTCTGGGCGACATGAATGCTGATATGATCAACACGTCTTTCATGGATGATATGCCAGATCCAAATGAAGCTTTACTCGAAAATTCAAATCAAGAACCACTTCTTAGTTTTGATACTCAAAATGATACGCCGGGGTTAGGATGAATATAGAGCTCGGGCTACTTCATGATGGTAATGTAATGATGGTGAGTGACACCCCGTTACCAAATATCGTATGCCGTATTGAGTATTATCGCGAGCAACGCGTTTTTATGGTGGTATATGACGATGATGATCATACCGAAGAAATGATGCATTACGAAGTACCGGAAAACATGAAAAGCCCGGTTGAAAACACGCCAAACATAATGATTTACTCGCTGTTTCCTGACCATGAACCAATCGGTTATAAAGTGCCGCTCGTGCAGGTTGGTAACGCAATTTCAAGATAAGAAATTTTTTCTCTTGCATTTCCTTTTTAACATTATATATTCTCACACACCTGAAAAACAAAGATGCGAGTGTAGCTCAGGGGTAGAGCACAACCTTGCCAAGGTTGGGGCCGAGAGTTCGAATCTCTTCACTCGCTCCATTGTTTCAACAAATAAAAAAACACCTCTTTTGAGGTGTTTTTTTATAGGCGACATAATTCTCTTTATTTTTAATTAGTGCGAGACTAGTTCAATACAAAATATCTCCTGCTATTTAGGAGGGAGCACTACTATCGAAAACCAAAAATCTTCTATTGCAGTCACGACCTCCTGAAATTTCAGAAGGTTGATCGGCTTCACAATGTAACCACTCGCCTGAAGATCATAACTCTGCTTAACATCTTCTTCTGCCTCAGAACTTGTCAGGACAATCACCGGGATACGGCATAAATCAGGATCAGCCTTTAAATCCGCTAAAACTTGTCTGCCATCCATTTTGGGCATGTTAATATCCAGCAAAATAATATCAGGCTTCGGAAAGTCAGAATAACCGCTTTGCCTTTTTAACATTTGCATTGCCATCTCACCATCTGACGCCGCATAAATAACATTCATAATCTTAGCTTTTTCAAATGCTTTTTTAACCAAAAAAACATCGCCCTCATTATCCTCTACCAATAAAATATTAATCGGCCTTGCTTCTTTCATCATAATACTTTCCTCTCAGATTCAACCTTGGGGATCGTGAAATAAAATACTGATCCTTTTGCGAGCTCAGATTCCACCCATATCCTACCATCAAAACTCTCAACAATTTTTTTACAAACAGCCAAACCGATGCCCGTGCCCTGATACTCACTTTTACCATGTAGACGCTTGAAAATAACAAAAATCTGTTCCAAATAGTCGTCCTTCATACCAATCCCATTATCAGCCACAGAAAACAGCCACTCTTCTCCATTATCTTTTGCCTCTATGGTGATTTCCGGCTCCCTATCTTGATCTCTATATTTAATACTATTACCGATCAAGTTTTGCATTAAACGTACAAAGCGCACAGGATTCACTTGAACAACAGGTAAATCACCCGTTGTAATAACAGCCTGGGTATCGTTAACAATCTCTTGTAAGTTCTCAATTGCCAGCTTGGTATGCAGGGCAGTATCAACATCAGAGAAGCCCGCTTCTTCGTGACCAATACGCGAATATTCCAGCAAGTCTATAATCAAATTCTGCATGCGCTGCGCACCATCAGTGATGAAATGCATATATTTTTGCGCCTGATCATCAAGCTGTTCTTGATATTCTGCCTCAAGTAATTGCGTGAAATTATTCACCATACGCAAAGGCTCTTGTAAATCATGAGACGCGATATAGGCAAAGCGTTCCAGTTCCTCGTTAGAGCGCATAATTTCATCTTCGGCTTTTTTACGATCAGATATATCTCGTAAGATGGCACTATATATTTTTCGACCATCTAAATTTATTTCATTCATAGAAAGATCGAGCGGAAAAATTGTACCATCCTTTCGCTTCCCTTCTATTTCTTGACGCGCCCCCATAATTTTTTGGCCATCATCATTATCGTATAAATTAGGAATCAAAATTCGGGCATTTTTCCCTATAACTTCATTTGCGGCATAATCAAATATTTCTTCACAAGCTTTATTGAAGCTCTCAATATGACCATCCGCATCGATTGTAATCAAACCATCGACCGCGTTTTCAATGATGCTCTCGAGCATCGTTGCATCAATCTGCTGCGCCTCGGCCATACTATACGCAAAACTCAAAGCATGCCGGTTAGATCGTGCCAGAAATATAAACAATGCGAGCAGCATACCATCAATCGTCAATCCGCCCGCCAACACTAACCAAGGCTTACTGGTCGATGTTGCCTTTCTGAATGAAAGCTTACTCCATATTTCAAATTCCCAACTGCGTCCATATAACTCAACTGTTTCATATGACTTAAAGATGGGATTAGGGTCAAAATCCACTTCACCTACGTGATTTTCATCAAACAGAACGCTCCCCTCATCTGAAACCTTGATACCGACATGGCGTCTTTCCGATTGTAAAGTACCTTCTAAAAGCCTGTTGAAAATGAAGGGTGCGTAAACGGTACCAACAAAATTTTGTTGACGGTCCTCAAGCGTTTCAACAGAACCATCATAGAATGGAGCGTGAAACAAAAAACCAGGCGTCTTTGCCGCATCCTGTACTAACGTAATCGGGCCCGTGATTTGCGCAACACCTGTGTTTTTAGCGTTGAGCATCGCGTTGTACCTATTCGTTTCATGCGCCATGTCCAGCCCCACTGCCGCCGCATTTGCTTCAACTGGCTCAATATATGTAATAGGAAGACACTCTTTTTCTTCATGCGCAGGATGAATTTTAAAATCAGGACGGGTTTTGCGCTGCTCTTCTAAAAACGCATCAACCAATTTGGGATCAACATCGTATATCACACCAATGCCGTTAATACCGGGGTATCTGGTTTCAATCCTGAGTGTTTCGGCAAAACGCTTCCATTCCTCATAATCAATACCGTGACTTTGCGAATGTATCGTGGCGACACCACCCCAGAGTGCATCTTCATATTTATGCATACGCTCTTTTATCATTTCAACAACGCGTAATGCCTCACGATCAAATTGATTACGCACTTTTGTTTCGATCTGCGTTTTGGTGAAATACCAAACCCCAAACGTCAGAACCAAAGACGCAACGACAATTCCCCAATGAAACCAATGCAAATGGCCACTACGCTCTAGGCGCTTTTTCTCTCTTGAGACATATTCAATAATTTCCGCCTGATCAGCCATAAAATCCTAAAAAAAATTAGTAATAAGCAGGTTCTAAAACGCAAAACGACTTCCTTTGTCAAACATCGTCGATTTCGATTAGATACACAGAGTTCATCAAAGTTTTACGCATTAGAATAATGTGTCAGGTCTTAGGCAAAAAGAAACAAACCTCAGTCCCTTTACCCAGAGATGACTCAATTAAAATTTCGCCACCATGAAGCTCAATAATTTTTTTGGATATAGACAGACCTGCCCCTATGCCAGGGTATCGGTTAGGCTCTAACCTCTGGAAAAAACGGAAAATCAAATCATGAAACTGAGGGTCAATACCAATGCCATTATCAGATATTTCAAAAACCCAAACACCTTCTTCATCCTTGACGGAAATACTCACTCTTTTGAGGGTGGCTTCATCACCATGGAATTTTAAAGCATTATCTATCAGAGAGAAAAACAGTAAATTCATCTGTTTTTTTTCTGCTAAAACAACTGGTAATTCGTCTTTTTCAAAAATTATATCATTCGGAATCTGCTTCATACCGAGCTCTAACAGAACATTATCAATAACTTGATTTAGATCAACGTACTCGCGCTCTTCCGCTCTAGTATTCAGACGAGAAAAAGAAAGTAAAGCCTTTTGCATATCGTCAATTTTCTCAAGCGATCTATTGAGAAAGAATAAATATTCCTTATCTTCCGCAGATAAATTTTCTTCGCGTGAACCAATAAGTAAGTTCGTAAATTCTTTTACGTGCCTGAGCGGCGCCCTTAAATCATGAGATACAATATAAGCAAAGTCTTGGTACTCTTTTTCAAGACGTTCAATTTCCAGATCTTTAGGGGTCTTAGAATCTTCCATTTCTTATGTTATTCATCAATTCCTTAAATTAGCAATAACTAAACTGCATAAACTCAATAGTTATAAGACAGGATGCACACTTCAATTTATTAGGTATTTATTGAGATACTCGAAATTTACTCCTCAAGAACAGCATGCTGCTTAAGTATATCCAGAAAGTCATCTGCCATAATTTGAGACTTTAAAACAACATGATTAGCACCCAGCTTTAGCGCCTGACTGACTTCTCTGTCTGTTTCCATACCGGTAATCACAACCACAGGCACCTTTTTGTTTAAACGCCTTAACTCTTCGACTGTCTTCGCGCCATAAGCATCAGGTAAATTCAAATCAAGAAGTACCAGATTAAAGTTAAGTTTCATGTGCTCAGCATAAGCCTCACCCAGACTAGTACTGGATTCAATAATTGCATCTGGCCATACGTCGTTTATGCGTCTACGGATTAACGCAATGTCAGCAGCATCATCTTCAACTATTAATATTCTTAAGTTTTTGGTCATTTTTTGATTTTCAAGTTAAAGGACTGTTTGATTACAAGATATAGTAACTACCATTCTGTTGAAAAAATCATTGATTTGCAAATATTAGTTTAACTTTACGAAACCATTATGCGCATCGACAAGTACAAACAAATCCTGATCGCTGTTTTTTATCAAATGAAAAAACTCATTGCCCACGGCCGTAACACAAGGAACCCCAACTTCTCTGGCAACTGTACACGCATGTGATAACACGCCTCCGTTACAATAAATAATAGCATCAGCATGCTCAAAAAATTCAGTTGTTTCGGGTCGGGCGTGTTTAAACAGCAATATGATCGGCTCTTTTTGAGAATTCCTAACATCTTTTATTGCTTGAGGGTCGATATTTCGATCAATCACAATCAATAGTCCAACGGCATTGCCTGCACAGACTGACTTACCTTTCCATATCCCATCTTTTGGAGATGATAAAATGGTAGGCTCTTTTTCAGTAACATTTGGAACATCATCATCCCAAAAATAATCAGGCAGGTCTTCATTCGTAATTTCTGCAACTGCAGATGGAAATTTTTTATGCCAAGCATCCGTAATTTCTGTTCTTCTCATTTGAATGGCTTGGATTTGCTCTACGGTTTTTCGGTGCTTTGAAGGCGCCCCCCCAGGCATGGACAACCATTTAGCCAAGCGATCATCATCAACATTCATTCTCATAATCAAAGACTGCATGGCAATTCCGAGTGCAATACTTTCAACTAACGGGTTTTCAATTACGGGTTTTCGGGTAAGAAAACGGGCAACCTTCCACTGCACCGCGATAAGACTCCATATATGTTTCATCTTATAGCTAAAAGACTGTGAGAACCCACCATCACTCTCTTTGACGATGTGTACACCACCGCCACCAATCAATTGAGTATATAATGACCAGTTGAAATATGGGGTATTTTTATACCATTTAATCATTGGCCTGTTTGTTGCCTGCCTTTGAAATTTCAACAAATATAACGCCTGAGACCATGGTGAATTACTCTCAGAGTTACTGAATATCTGCTGTAAAATGATGCGTGTTTCTTCCGTAAAATTATGAGAAAAAAGCACTTCATCTGGAAATTTGAGCCACAGAGATGCCATCTTTACTGACCTACCAGACTGTACAAGCCACCAAACGCCGTGATTTCATAAGCACTCATAACATAAATCGTGTCCCCCGATACAACGGGTGCAGAAGACGAATATTTGCCAATCACGGCGCTGGTTATCTTCCTGCTTGTTCTGGCATCTCGGATGGTAAATTGACCATCATACGAAATCGAAGCAATCATGGGTATCTGAAGGTGATTAATAAATGTAGACCTAGCCATAAAGCTCTCTCCTGCTTTGACTTGCCATTTAACAACACCGCGCGTTGCATTTAACGCAATTATTTCACCTGACTTCATTGTATGAATAATTAAGTCATCATCAGGGATATAAATCCCGGGCTGCAAAGCCATACCAGGAAGCTCTGTTTGCCAAATGATTTCTCCGTCCAAACCAACCGCATAAGCCCATCCCTTATCCGTTCTTTTTTGCACACCAATTTGCCCCAATCCCGTGGTGCTCAGCATCATTTTTTGATTTTGATGTAATAAAGGCGAGCCCCAAGGCTGTCCGGGCTGTGATATCTGCCATATCACTTCCCCAGTATCTTCATGTAATGCAGAAAATGTTGTTAAATTTATGTCCTCATCAGCCTGCGCCTGCACGTAAACCTTATGATCATAAATCAAGGCCCTTGAATCAAGATGGCCTAATGGTGCGTGAAGATGAACATCTCCATTATCTTTATTCATAGCCCACAAACCACCTGGCCCTGAGCTCATCCATACGCGATTACTTCTTTCATCAATTACAGGCGGACTTTCGATATGGCCAATAAATTTTCTTTGCCAATTAACGGTTCTGTTTTTGACATTAAAGGATGTAAGCGTTGCGATCTGCGTTTCGTGAAGCCCTTCACCGGCATAAATATTGCCTTCATTATCTTTCGACAACGACATAACGTATGTATCCTTGGGCAATGACCAAATTGCTTTGCCACTTTGCCTTGATACGGCCTCTAACGTACCCTTGTAAGACCCATAAATCAGCAGATCATCTTGTATAACGGGCGTAGAGAGAATCTGATGTTTGGTTGTAATCGACCATTTCTCAGCGAAGCGGGATAAACGGTGTTCACTGCTTGGCTCAGCGGCGCTATGAACGACAACAGAAGGAAATTGTTTCGAATTTAAAAGAACACTTCCTTTATCTCCTAATTCCCCTGCGGGTACGGACGCAATCCAAATACCCGCAACCGTTGCGAAGCAAAGAACAGAAAAACAGACAAGCATTTTCCTATATTTCTTAAAGAAACCGGAAAAAGAAAACCCCGCCGCCGCCGCGACCAACCCCAGTAAACTGATTAACCAAGGTACAATTTCAACAAGTGGTAAAAAAGCAGGAAAAAAATAAAGCCTTCCTGGCGTGTAAAATGATTTTTTCATGACTATATTTTGACCTCACCGCATATAAATAAAACTATATCTTATTTATAAGACGCCACAAGCCAGAGATTCCTTGGGAGAAATATCAATATTTTTTGTATCAATGCTGAGGATCACCCCAAATCAGCACCCATTTCATTATCAAGTGTCGTGTGATAATGGTTCAAAATACTATGCTCACGCTCCGCCTTGGTGCGCACTTCATCATCCGGATCATCATTTTGCATTTGCGCCATAACCGCCAAGCCCGCTTCTCTCAATTCAGGGCTACCGCCATATTGCGAAGATGATTTTGCCAACATTTTCATCGCATCCAATGCATCCCATCTTTGATCGGGATCATCGCTATCAGCCGCGTTTTTTAGGTTTAAAAACGCATCTTTGATTGCATCGTGGGGTATGTCATGCCCCAAACTAAAATCATAATCTAGCTCACTCATCGTCTATCTCCCTTTGATATATCCACACGAAACCTAGCAAATAAATCGTAACTGTACAATTTTGGAACATTTCGTCTTCATTTCTCTTTCAGTAACGTTCAAAGTGGCCATGACGAATAAAAAAGTAGGACGACTAAGGCTAAACAAGAATAATGGAAAAGATTTGTCCAACGATAAAGAAAATAAAAACAATATCTTAAAAAAATGCGCACCCCTTATCATCGTCCTAATTATGATGATTGTTGCGTATATTTTTGGAGTGCATGAGAAGATCAGTCTTGAGGCTTTGCAAGAAAATAAAGAAGCCCTTCAAACCATGGTACAAAATAACGGCATTCTCACAGCCCTTGGATTTATGGGATTGTATGCACTTTCCGTTGCCCTTTCTTTGCCGATTGCGACGCCCTTAACCCTCGCAGGTGGCTTTTTATTCGGTAAATGGCTCGGCACAGCCTATGTCGTCACCGCCGCCACTATCGGTGCGATCATCGTGTTTATCGTTGCGCAAACATCCTTAGGACAAACGCTGCGTGAAAAAGCTGGTGGTCTTTATAAACGCATTGAATCAAATATGAAGGACAACGCCGTGGGATACTTACTGTTCATGCGGCTTGTGCCCATCTTCCCATTCTTTTTGGTCAATATCGTACCCGCTTTGTTTAACGTGCCATTACGCACTTTCGCGCTGACTACCTTTTTCGGCATCATTCCGGGCAGCTTCGTTTATGTTAATCTGGGTCAGCAACTTGGCGATATCGAAAGCTTGAGTGATCTCGTATCGACGCAAACACTTCTGGCTTTTGGCTTGCTCGGCGTTTTTGCACTCATACCAACCCTGTATAAACAATTAAAGGCAAAGAATAATGAACCAGAAGTTTGATATTTGCATTATTGGTGCGGGGTCTGGCGGGTTATCCGTCGCAGCAGGCGCTGCGCAGCTTGGCCTCAAAACCGCCCTGATCGAAAGGGCAGAAATGGGCGGCGATTGCCTTAATACAGGATGTGTGCCATCCAAGGCATTGCTCGAAGCCGCAAAAACAGCTCAATGCTTTCGCAAATCAGAAATTTTTGGCATCACCCCGCAAGAGCCCGAAATAGATTTCGCCGCCGTCAAAGACCATGTCTTTGGCGTGATCAGTGTTATTGAACCCCACGACTCACAGGAACGTTTCGAAAATTTAGGCGTGACCGTCATTCGCGAAGAAGCGCAATTCCTTGATGAAAAAACGGTTCAGGCCGGAGAGCATACAATCACCGCGCGTTATTTTGTGATTGCCACAGGGTCGCGCGCCGCGCTACCTCCTATCGATGGATTAGAAGCGGACAAAGCCTACACCAATGAAAATATCTTTGATCTACGCGAAAAGCCCGAACATCTGGTGATTATCGGCGGCGGGCCAATCGGTATCGAAATGGGGCAAGCACACAGACGTCTTGGCTGTAAGGTCAGCATTCTGGATATGGCAACCATAATGCCCAAAGACGATCCTGAACTGGTGAAAATATTGCGTAAACAGCTTACAGATGAAGGCGTAGACTTACATGAACATATTAGTGTTCAATCCGTTAAACATACAGAAAACGGGGTTACCATCACGACTAAAAAAGATGGTAAAGCATTGAACATTGAAGGATCACATATCCTGATCGCTGCGGGGCGTAAACCCAATACCGATCTTGATCTCGACAAAGCAGGCGTGGCGTTCGATAAAGCAGGCATAACCGTCGATAAACGCATGTGTACATCACAAAAACACATCTTCGCTATTGGTGATGTCGTTGGAGGGCCGCAATTTACTCACGTTGCGGGCTATCATGCAGGGATAATCATTCGCAATATCTGTTTTAAAATACCGGCAAAAGTGGATTACAAAGCCCTGCCTTGGGTGACCTACAGCGATCCTGAGCTTGCCAATGTCGGCCTGACCGAGGACATGGCAATAAAGGAACATGGCAAGGATAACGTCAAAACTGTAAACTGGCATTTCGATGAGAATGACCGCGCCCAAGCTGCTCACAGCACCGAGGGTATGATCAAAGTGATCGCTACGAAAAAAGGTAAGATTTTAGGTGCGGGAATTATCGGGCCACATGCGGGCGAGTTAATCGGAATATGGTCACTCGCCATTACCAAGGGAATGAAACTTAAGGACATCACATCCATTATTGCGCCCTATCCGACTTTAGGCGAAATTAGTAAGCGCGCGGCAGGCTCATGGTTTACACCCTCCTTGTTTAGTGATCGCACACGTTTTATTGTGAGCTTGCTCCAAAAATTACCGTTTTAGATAAAAGGAACACATAGATGAACGCCAAGATAGAAGACAAAATTAAGGATTATCACGGCAGGATTCTCTGATGCTTGAAAATGTCAGCATCATCATTCCACTCGCGCCAGCCGAAACAGAACAAAGCAAATTGTTGGATGATTTAAAAAACGTGCAAACAGAGATTATTTGTTCATCAGGATATTCTCGTGCCAAAAGCATGAATGCAGGTGCACTTAAGACCGCCAACGATTTCCTGTGGTTTCTCCATGCAGATAGCCGTCTTGACCAAGATGCGTTAGTGAAACTTGAACAGTCACTGAGCAAAAACCCAAATAACCTACATTATTTTGATCTCGCCTTTGACGGTGGTGGCTTGCCTAGCATAAATGCGTTAGGGGCAAATATGCGCTCACGGTTTTTAGGTATTCCTTTCGGTGATCAAGGGTTTTGCCTTTCCAAAACCAACTTCGACAAGATAGGCGGCTTCCCTGAAGATTGTTCAATCGCGGAAGATCTCCTGTTCTTGTGGAAAGCTCGCAGGTTGGGCATTCAACCAAACCGTATCCCCGCCACCATCACCACAAGCGCCCGTAAATATAAAAAACGCGGATGGTTGAAACTCACCGTGCTTTATCAGTGGATCTGGATTAAAATATCCATCCCGCAAGCATGGAAATTATTTCGGGGTATATCATGAGCATTGCTCTCGCCATTTTTGTAAAAACGCCATCTCTATCGCCCGTTAAAACGCGCCTTGCACAATCTATCGGTGAGGAAAAGGCGGTAGAATTTTTCATGCTGTGCTTAGATGCGATCAAAGAAACAGCAAAGAAAATTGATGCCGATATCATCTGGGCGGTGGCGGAAAAAGAGGGGTGCGATGCCCCACTCTGGTCTGATTTTAAAACCATACATACAGGCGAAGGCGGCCTCGGTGAACGACAAGATCATATATACAAAACGCTCCTAAATACCTATGAACGCGTCTTTCTGTCCTGTGCAGATGCGCCTCAACTTTGCCCCTATATCTTTCAAGAGGCTAACGATGCCCTTAATAACAATGATTTTGTGATCGGTCCTGCGCATGATGGCGGATATTACCTTTTCGGCGGCCGCAAACCCGTTGAACGCAATATCTGGACAAGCGTACCATGGAGTACTGAGGAAACGCGTGCGAAGCTCGTTGAACGCCTCCCTTCCGTTCCTGCACATTTACAGATGTTCAGCGATATAGACAGACGGGCGGACTTGCGTTACCTCAAAAGTGAAATGCCGGCAAAGATGAGCGATCAACAAAGAAAAATCGTGGACTGGATCACCGAAAACGGCTTTAACTAACGCTACACGCCCCGCCGCCAAGCACACAGAACTTTGCGCAATGCGGGTGGTTAAGGGAAACTGATTTAGACGCTTCTTTCAACGTCTGCCCCATATTGAATTGCTGATCATAAGCTAGAAGCGTACAGGCCATCACTGACGGTTTATCATCTTCCTTACGCTTAACCACCATACGCGATGAACTGCACATCATATCCTCTGGTGATACACCTAAAATGCCCCAACATTCTGTCGTAATTTCCGGTACTTCCGCATTTTCATCCATTTCGGGAAATAGGATGAGTTGTTTTTTGTCATGGGCATCAATACTAATATTGTGCTCCTTAAAAAAGGCCAAAAACCCATCACGTAATTCTACCTCATCTTCTCCCCAACGCGTACGACCTGCGATATCAATATTAAAGTTATTCTCCGACAGCCAAACTAACCCCTTCATCATAGGCACCCACGATCTCGGGCCGCGTTCTTCTTCATGCATTTCCTTTTTAAAATGATCAACTGAAACACGGACCGTCATTTGATTGCCGTAAACCCTATTCAGCCGTAAAAGATCATTTTCACATTTCATCATCGGACGCATGGCGTTTGTAAGCACCAGAATCTTAAACCCGCGCTTCAAACATTCTTCCATGATCGAAATGATATCAGGGTTCATAAAAGGCTCGCCGCCCGTAATACCGATTTCCTCTGTTGGAAAGCCCTCACTTTTTATCTCATCGAGATACTCTACAACCTCGGAGATGCTCAAATACACAAGGCTGTCATTCTTGGGAGTGGATTCAATGTAGCAATTCTCACACGCCAAATTACAAAGCGTACCCGTATTAAACCACAACGTCTTAAGCGCAGTTAAATCCACCCAAGCGCGCTCCGCACCTTTGGCTGTTATTTTGGGGTCAGAAAATTTGGATATACTGCGCGCGGAACTCATATAAGTTTTATTCATCACAAAAAGACAAAATGTTACATTGATTTAAGAGCATGATTGCGAACCCTACGCATTACCCAAAAATAAATCGGCGCAGGTAAAATGTGCAACAATTTCATCAGATAGGTGAATTTTTTAGGGAAATGGATTTCAAAACTACGTGATTGCATGCCTTTAGCTATCGCCTTTGCTGCCTCATCAGCTTCTATCATCATCGGCATAGGGAAGTCGTTTTTATCAGTAATAGGCGTTTTAACAAAGCCCGGATTGATGACCTTTACATCAATATTTTTGTCTTCTAAATCCATCTTCAGACTTTCCGCCAGATTAATGATCGCCGCCTTACCCGCGCAATAAGGCTGTCCTGTTGGTAAACCTCGAAATCCCGCAACAGAGCCACATAGCAATATCTGGCCAAAACCCTGTTCTTCATATATTGGCAGAACAACATCAAGTATATTGAACGCACCGCCAAGATTCACATTCAGCATTTCATGTATTGTCGAAATGTCCTTCTTCTGCCCGTCATGCGGTGAAAATGTCGCTGCAAGAAAAAGCACACTGTCCAGTTTAGGTTGTGTTTCCTTTATAGTGCTAACTGCATGACAAACAGACTCATAATCACCGACATCAACAGGACACATAAGATGTGTGCCACCTAATTCTGCATTAAGAATCTCAAGCTTATCCTTCCGACGTGCCGATAAGATTAATTTTGCACCACGCCCCGATAATTCCTTGGCAAGGGCATAACCTATGCCGCTACTGCACCCGATAATCCAGATATTCTTATCTTGGAAATCATTCATAATAATTTTCTATACGTCGTAATACGACTTATACCAATCAACAAATTTTGGAACGCCCTCTGCAATTGACGTTGTCGGTTTGTAACCGGTTAAGCGGTTCGTTTCATCGATATCAGCAAAAGTTTCTTTTACGTCACCCGGCTGCATAGGCTGAAAATCGATATCCGCCTTTTTGTCCAAAGCTTTTTCGATGGTACCAATAAAGTCCATGAGCTTCTCGGCATTATTATTACCAATATTCAAAACGCGGTGCGGAATGTTTTCATCATCTTTAACAGGCGGTGTTTCAACCACACCCAAAACGCCGGAAACGATATCATCAATATAGGTAAAATCGCGCATCATATTACCGTTATTAAACACAGGCACTTTTTCACCCGCCAAAATGGCCTTCGTGAAAATAATCGGTGACATATCCGGCCTACCCCAGGGCCCATAAACCGTAAAAAAGCGTAATCCAGTTTGCGGAATTCCGTATAAATGACTGTATGTATAACTCATCAACTCCCCACTGCGCTTGGTCGCAGCATAGAGAGAGATTGGTTGATCAACACGATCTTCGACTGCGTACGGTAATTTTTGGTTTTTTCCGTAAACAGACGATGAACTGGCATAGACCAAATGCGTGAACCCTTTTGTATGACGGCACAATTCCAGAATATTCACATGCCCGACAACATTGCTTTGGATATAAGTATGCGGGTTTTCTAAGGAATAACGTACACCTGCCTGCGCAGCCAAATGAATGACTCGTTTAAACGGCCCTTTTTCAGCCCAGAGCTTTTCCGAGCCCTCGCGATTGGCCAAGTCTTCTTTGACAAATTCAAAATTTTTGAAATTATCAAGCTCTTTAAGGCGCGCCTCTTTAAGAGATACTTCGTAATAATCATTAAGGTTATCAATACCAACAACGTTTTCACCAGCCTGTAATAAACGCACAGCCGTATGAAAACCGATAAAACCCGCCGCCCCTGTCACTAATATTGGATCTGACATATTTTTCTTTCAATAAACAGTAAAATAACGATTTGCGTTATAACGGATAAAATCAGGCTAATCCAGTATTTACCCCAAATCCACACTTACTTTACCGACAACCGCCAACGCTTTGGTTTTTGCTTCTTCGATAGATAAACCACGTGCCAATGCTACGCCCATACGCCGTTGACCGGATACTTCAGGTTTACCAAACAAACGTATATCCGTATCACGGACAGAAAGCGCCTCACTCAAATTTTCGAAATTAACCTGCTTTGAGGTGCCCTCGACCAAAATAACCGCAGATGCAGACGGGCCATGAAAGGCAATGTCTGGGATAGGTAACCCCAGAAAAGCGCGCGCGTGCAATGCAAATTCAGATAAATCCTGAGATATCATCGTCACCATACCCGTATCATGCGGACGGGGTGATACTTCACTGAAATACACCGTATCCCCCTTAATGAACAGCTCAACTCCAAAAATACCGCGCCCACCAAGCGCATCTGTTACCGCTTTCGCCATCTCTTGCGCAGCTTTAAGCGCCAAATCGTTCATCGGCTGAGGTTGCCAAGATTCTTGGTAATCTCCGCCTTCTTGCCTATGGCCAATCGGTTCGCAAAAACTTGTTCCGTTCTTATGGCGCAAAGTCAGCAAGGTAATCTCATAGTCAAAATCAACGAAGCCCTCAATAATGACTTTTCCTGCTCCTGCACGACCACCATCTTGAGCATAGCTCCAAGCACTATCAACATCTTCGATAGAATGAATAGTGCTCTGGCCCTTACCCGAAGAACTCATAATCGGTTTGACAATACACGGCAAACCAATTTCATCTACCGCTGATTTAAAATCATCATAATTATCAGCAAAACGATATGGAGATGTCAGTAATTTCAGATCCTCGGCTGCCAGACACCGAATACCTTCACGGTTCATAGTCAATTGCGCGGCCTTCGCCGATGGTACGACCGTAAAGCCTTCTTCTTCTAATTCTACCAACGTGTCAGTTGCAATCGCCTCAACCTCTGGCACGATAAAGTCTGGCTTTTCTTGCTCTATAACCTCGCGCAAACGATTTCCATCAAGCATTGAAAATACATGCGAACGATCTGCAACCTGCATGGCGGGCGCATTTTCATATGAATCACAGGCGATAACTTCTACGCCCAAACGCTGTAATTCTATGACAACTTCCTTACCCAACTCACCCGAACCGCACAATAAAACCTTCTTAGATGTAGATGAAAAAGGCGTACCAATGTTTGTCATGAATCCACTTTCTTTATGTTAATGGATGCATCATAGAGAATTGATAAGGGTTTTCAATCCAGAACTACTCTACGGTCACTGACTTAGCAAGATTACGCGGCTGGTCAACATCTGTGCCTTTTAAAACGGCCACATGATACGCCAGAAGCTGCACAGGAATTGAGTATAAAATTGGTGCAACAAACGGGTGCACCGCGCCCATGGACACGCTCCATGTAGAATGCTCTTTCAACTCATGCGCACCCTTCATGTCGGAAATCAAGAACACCTTGCCACCGCGCGCCACTGTCTCGGCGATATTCGATGCGTTTTTTTCAAATAAAGGATCATTTTCAGGCGCAACAACAACGACAGGTACACTATCGTCGATCAACGCAATCGGGCCGTGTTTCATCTCCCCGCTCGCATACCCTTCGGCATGGATATAGGAAATTTCCTTAAGCTTGAGTGCACCCTCTAGCGCAATCGGGTATAAACTTCCACGCCCCAAATAAAGAACGTCCTGCGCTTTCTCTACATCTTTGGCAATGGCATGAATGGCCTCATCATGCTGCAATATATCCGCAGCAATCGTTGGAACATGGCGCAAAGCATCCGCCATCTCATGTTCTTTTTCTTCATCAATAGAGCCTTTGCTGCGCGCCGCCGCCAGTGCAATACAGGCCAATGTCGTAAGCTGCGTTGTAAAAGCCTTGGTCGACGCCACACCGATTTCCGGCCCTGCCAGTGTATGCAGCACATGGTCAGATTCGCGCTCAATCGTGCTTTCGATGGTGTTGATAATAGAAATAATCGTCTGATTTTGGCTTTTGCAATAACGCAGAGCTTCTAACGTATCGAGCGTTTCACCGGATTGAGAGATAAACATCGCCACGCCGCCTTCAGGCATCGGCGCTTCACGGTAACGAAACTCACTCGCGACATCAATTTCACAAGGAATACGCGCGATTTGTTCAAACCAGTATTTCGCCACCATACACGCGTAGTAAGCCGTACCGCAGGCAATCAAAGTGATACGTGGCGCGTTTGTAATGGCGTCCAAAACGTCATCAGGAATGCTGATTTTACCTGTGCCCGCATTAACATAAGCGTTGAGTGTTTCACCAATCACGGCAGGTTGTTCGTATATTTCCTTGAGCATGAAATGTTCATATTCGCCCTTACCAATGGACGCGCCGGATTGTTCAGTAATGCGAATGCTGCGCTCTATCGGTTTTAGATCTTTATCATAGATATCGACTTTTTCACGAGTGACGGTGACACGATCACCATCTTCCAGAAAACAGATTTTCTTCGTTAAGGGTGCAAGTGCATAGGAATCTGAGGCCATGAACATCTCCCCATCCCCATAACCAACAGCCAAAGGCGTACCATGACGACAGCCAACCATCAAATCATGATGGCCTGCGAAAATCATAACAAGAGCATACGCCCCTTCTAGCCTATCCATTGTTGCATTTGCTGCGGCGACAACATCCTCTCCGTTGCCCATATAGTGCGAAACAAGGTGCACAATAACTTCGGTGTCTGTTTCGGTTTCGAAGATCACGCCCTGCTCGATCATCTCCGCTTTGAGCGCAGCATAATTCTCAATAATGCCATTATGCACAACCGCAACTTTTTCATTCGCATGGGGGTGGGCATTGCGCTCATTGGGCAAACCGTGCGTCGCCCAGCGCGTGTGACCAATACCAACCGTTCCGGCCAATGGTTCGGATTCCAATTTTTCGGCCAAGTTAGTGAGCTTACCTTCCGCGCGGCGGCGATCTATATGCCCGTTAGACAGACTCGCAATCCCCGCAGAGTCGTAGCCACGATATTCAAGACGTTTCAGCCCTTCAAATAAAAGAGGCGCAACTTCCTGCTCTCCGATGATACCAAATATACCGCACATTTATTGTTGTTCCTTAAATGTATGAGGACAAAATAGATGTAAATATCATAACTACCGTACCGACACTTTCAAATCACGAAGTTTTACGAATTGTTTCAATGGCCTAATTATTTCGGAAGATAATCCCCACGCTCAAGCGCAGTCTTATCTGTTTCACTGATATAATTGCCACACCCACTGGCCAGAACATATTGTCCTTTATGCATGTAGAGCACAAAAAACGTTTGTTTCTTAATTTGGCTATGTGTTGTACCGCAACTGGTTGCCGTATCGGCAAAAGCATTAACTTCCCCGACCTCGCCGCTGCCCTTATGGAGTTTATCCAAACTAATTTTGATCTCAGAAAAATAAGGAATATCTTCGCTGTTTTTCACGTCAATAACCTGACCTGTGAATATCAAAGCCGCTCTGGCGATGTTCTTTTGACTAGCAGCATCGGTGAAGCTTTCTTGTGTGCATGAGCAAGCCATTGCCTGAACAGGCAGCATAATCATACATACACACACTACAATAAATCGCGTCATCATCTTTTTTTCTT
The DNA here is from genome assembly GCA_964015995.1 of uncultured Alphaproteobacteria bacterium. GTDB lineage: Bacteria > Pseudomonadota > Alphaproteobacteria > Micavibrionales > Micavibrionaceae > UBA1672. The sequence continues at coordinate 7,522 of CAXHFH010000018.1, read as the reverse complement.
ATCCTCTTCCTTACGTTTTCGATATAACGCCGCCCACCCCTGACGCACCTGAGCTTGTCCGCGCTCAACAGATAAAGAATCCGCAGGAACGTCTGTGGTTATGGTTGATCCCGCGGCGATAAATGCGCCATCATCAAGAGTGACAGGCGCAACCAAATTAACGTTACTGCCGACCATAACGCCTTTACCAATGACAGTTTTATGTTTCTGGAAACCGTCATAATTCACGGTTATCGCACCACAACTGAAATTCACATCTGTTTCCATGATGCAATCACCAACATAACCTAGATGCGAAATTTTACTACGATCGCCGATGCTTGATTTTTTAATCTCAACAAAATTACCAATACGGACATCCTGACCAATTTCCGTACCCGGACGAAGTCTTGCAAACGGCCCAACCGTCGTGCCCGCACCAATTTCTGCGCCTTCGATATGACAGAATGCCTTGATATGTGCATTTTCACCAACCTTAACACCGCCCGCGAAATAAACATTCGGCTCAATCAACGTGCCTTCGGCGATTTCAGTATCGTGGTGTAAATAAACCGTGGCAGGGTCTTGCATGACAACACCGTTCATAATGAAATATTCGCGCATGATATCTTGTGCAGCAGCTTCCATACTTGCGAGATCTACACGTGTATTACAACCCATAACTTCGGCAGCGTTACGTGCCAAAGATACACGGGTTTTTATTTTATCTTTCGCAGCTAACTCCGGTAGGTCAGTGATATAATACTCGCCTTGCGCGTTTTTATTATTCAAATTCGCGAGCCAACGATCAATACGCCTTGAATCCAGACAAAACGCTCCCGTATTAACGATGCGTTCTTGTTTTTCTTCTTTTGACGCATCCTTTTCTTCGCGAATGGCCTTCAAAATATTGCTCCGCCCCATTATCAAACGTCCGTAACCAGTCGGGTTATCCAGCTCAACACCCAAAACCGATATACCCGTCACAGCATCCACATGACGCGCCGCGATTAAATTTTGTAATGTTGGAATACTGATTAGGGGGGTATCACCCAATAAAACAAGCACGTCGCCTGTAAAGCCTTTTAATGCAGGCATCGCCGCCTTGAGGGCATCACCCGTGCCAAGCTGTCTTTCTTGTACAACAGTGGTGTGCGGACTGGCCACCTCAACCAAATCATCCATGCCTTTTCCAACCACCACGACCACGCGTTCGGGGGAGAGACCATCAACTGTATCAAGAAGCCAATTAATCATCGGCAACCCTAATAATGTATGCATAACCTTTGGCTTTTTGGAGCGCATACGCGTTCCTTTTCCAGCGGCTAAAATCACAACGGCAAGGGGTTTGGGCTTTGACATTTCCATCTTTCAATATTCTGTAAAGACTGCAGTTTTACTAAATAATGCGTCAAAAATACAGCTTTTTATCGATCACATGTAAGGGGTTACTTTGCTTTCAGAGATGTTTCACCGCTCTTGTATTTTGTCATGTGCATAAATAACGTACCATAAGCCGTTTTTACACGCACTCGTACGGGCACAACCACAGCATTTTCGACAACCTGCGCCATCCAGACTGTTGGCATCATACCGCGATCTCTTCCCTGTTCCTGAATAGAAAGCCAACCGCGCGGTTTTTTGTGCCACGCTCCGGCAATCGGCTCAACCTCAACTGTACATTGAATGGCTGTACCTGCATAAGCATTGTAACGCGTCTTCTCCATTGTCACGAAGCCTTCGTGGCGAAAAATCAGCTTATAACGACGCTTACCATCATAAACTTCGGATGTCCCATCACAATCGCCCCCATCTGAGACATGTTCCATAACCAAAATGGTCGCTGTCAACGCATCCGTTGTTCCTTTGGTCAATTCATCATCGGGAATTTCCTTTTTAGGCTTTTTGCCTACATAGGTCGTGGTTAGATCCTTGAAGCTGCCATCTTTGCCGTAGTTATAAGTTTTGACTTCTTTTTCATCACGCCACATCGCAATAGATTCGTGCACCTCAGGAACACGCCTGCCATCCCTGAACGCCCAGCCACGCGATTCAAAACTGCCTGACCATGGAACGAGAGAACCTAAAAACCCACGTGTTTCCGCATCAAAAACCATCGAATATTCACCTTTTTTGCGAAAATCGAGCTTCATACCTGCGTTCACAACATTAATACCACCTGCATACACATCATAATGCATTTCCTGATAGTGATAGGATGGCCGTTCTTCAGCGACGGCAGGAAACACCATAAAAATAGTGAGACATAATAAATTAGCGATAAAGACCGAGTGTTTCATGGATTGTTCCGCCCATTCCTTTTTTAAAATTTTTAATACCCTCAGCACCCTGACCATTCATACCACCGAGATCAAAGTCCTTGACGTTTCGTTCTTTTAGTTGCGCAAGCGCAGACCACAATAACATATAATGGCTGCGCGCATCTCGTCCTGCATCCGATGAATATCCAATCTGATATGTCGCAGCGTTACCATGTAGGAAAATTAATATAGCCGCTATTGGCGCATCATCCAACAACGCCGTACCAATCAGCATGTTTTGCCCACGGGAGAATTCACTCGCCAAAGCGACCATCGTTTTTACTGACGGCCCATCATACTGTTTTTGTGCCTTATCCATCGCATAATGCTTCATCAACCATGCAAAGTACTTGCCTTCATCACTCCACACTATTTGTGAGCCTTTACGTTCAGCTTGATGAAGTTGATTACGCCATTTCTTCTTAAGCCCCGTGCGCAAGTCATCCAGACTAGACCGCAAATCAAGCCATAAGGTCTGATACCCCTCTTTTGAAACAGCTTGATAACCATTCTGCCTTAACAACGATCTCGTCTGATCTGTATTTTCAAATTCAGGAATAAAACGAATACGCCGCCCGAAACGTTTAGGGAACTCACTGGAAAACACCTGCAAAAATGCTTCGCAGTCATCATAACTGCCATACCCATCAAACCATACAGGGCCGCGATCCAGTAGAACCGCATGAATAACATTTTTTAAAATCCCGGCTTCCAGAATTTGAACAAGCCCAATTTCTTGATCATTTTTTTTAATGATTCCTCGCCGAATGCGTTGATTATTCAATTTTGCCATTGCACAACCGTAATTGTGAGACTGCAATAAATTTAAGCGTTTAACCTGCGATATTCGATTGCACCACTCTTCTAAAGTGATGTTATTCCACTCAATCGTACATTCAGGCTGGTTTTTTATTGCTTTTTGTATCATCTCAGCTTGATTTTGAACGCTCTACGTGGTGAATTCAACGCGATTATTATTTTATTTCAATAAAGAGATATAAGAGCATGGCCGATACAAGCACACAACCAAAGACAAATACAGATTTAGAAACAGCCATTAACGAGGCATGGGACAACAAAGATTCCATAGGAACAGATACGCAAGGCGAATATCGCGATGCCGTAGAACAAGCCTTAGCACTTCTTGATTGCGGTAAAGTACGCGTGGCAAGCCCATCAGACAATGGTTGGGTTGTGCATCAATGGCTCAAAAAAGCCGTGCTTCTATCATTTCGTTTAAACGCCAACCAAATTATTTCCGGTGGCCCGGGTATGGCGAACTGGTATGACAAGGTTGAAAGCAAATTTGTTGGATGGGGAGAAGCAGAATTCAGCAAGGCAGGCTTTCGCGCTGTACCAGATTCTATCGTTCGCCACTCTGCGTATGTCGCTCCGAACGCGGTTTTGATGCCATGTTTTTTGAATGTTGGTGCTCATGTCGGTGAAGGTACAATGATTGACACATGGTCAACAGTGGGATCATGCGCTCAAATCGGTGCGAACTGCCATATTTCCGGCGGCGTTGGCATTGGCGGCGTCCTCGAACCCCTTCAAGCAGAACCCGTCATCATTGAAGATAACGTTTTTGTTGGCGCAAGATCAGAGGTTGCCGAAGGTGTTATTGTCGAAAAAGGCTCTGTTTTATCCATGGGCGTGTTTATTGGCGCATCCACTAAGGTTATTGATAGAGAAAGCGGCGAAATATACATGGGACGCGTGCCATCTTATTCCGTTGTTATTCCAGGCACATTGCCATCTGATAAGGTGATGGCAAATGGCGCTCCCGCGCCAAGCCTTGCCTGTGCGGTCATCGTTAAACGTGTTGACGAACGTACGCGCAGCAAAACGGGCATAAACGAGCTATTGAGAGATTAAAGCCGTATTTCAAAACATGACAAAAACGTATTTTTGCTTTGTTTAGATCAATGCTTTATAAGATAGATTGTTAAATAAAGCAGACATGGATTAACGGTATGTCAGGACCTACGGAGTTCTTTGGACAAAATGCAAGAAAAACCTCTTTCAGGGGAGAGCCCTCTTTTGCCAAATATCTGAAAGAAACAGGCCTATTTAACTCAGAAGAAGACGTTATTGAAAATATAGACGTTTTGGCGAACGACATGCGTGTATGGCTCGCAAGCAAAGGCTACGAGCAAGCCCAAGTACTCATGGATTATATGCTGGAATTAAATGAAGGAAAAACCAGAGAAGATGGGGTCACGCCAAGCGCCCTGCATGAGCTCACTCAGGCCCTGTGGTTTATTACAGCAACCGAAGATGGCATTCATGTTGATGATCCAGAAGGCGTTTTAAGTGTCATTTTTGCGCACGACCTTGGTGAAGATTACGGCTTAACGCCAGAAAATATGGAAAATCATTTATACAAAAACGGTATCCGTCCGAGTGAAAAAGTAAAACAATTCAAAGAAGACTTTGACGCAATTTCCAAAAAATACGGTAAAGACAGCGAACCAAAGTACGACAAAGACTATCCGTATTATCTGGATGTTCAGGCCAACAAAAATGCATCAGTCGCCAAAATGTTCGATCGCTCTCACAATATTATGACTTTAGTTGGTGTTAAAGATAAAAACAAAATGCATGATTACATAGCCAAAACATTACAGCTCCAAAATGACTATGTTAAAAATGCGTGTGAAAATTTTCCTTCGCAAACTGAACTATATGAAACCATGCAACGTCTCATTGAAACGGAGATACAAATTTCAAGATATTACACGGTTGATACAGGTAAAACGCTACCTGATAAGTTAGATATCGCCCCCAATATGCCAGAAAAAGGCTTCAAGGATTTACCACGCGGCTTTCATCCATTGATTATTCCCGCAGATCGCATACGTCAAACATACCCTGAAACGCATTGTGGAGAGAATCAAGACTATGATGCGGATCACAGAGATAATCAGGCCGATATGAATTCTGATGGTGACAAAAACGAACCCGTATCTTAAAGTCCCGATATGCCCTACGATGTTATCGAACTTACAAAAAAACTAATCGCATGTCCGTCCGTTACCCCGAAGGACGAAGGCGCGCTTGTCTATTTATCTAAACAATTATCGGCCCTTGGGTTTGAGTGCCATCATCTTGATTTCGGTGAAGGTGAAGACAACGTTCCGAATCTATTCGCACGCTTAGGGACAGAGGCTCCGCATATTTGTTACGCAGGGCATACCGATGTCGTACCGCCCGGCCCCGAAGATATGTGGACTTTCGGCCCATTCGAACCAACAATTGAGAATGGAATATTATACGGACGCGGCACAAGTGACATGAAGGGTTCTGTCGCAGCCTTCACAGCAGCGGTTTCAAAATATCTAGAAAGCAATACCCCCAAAGGCTCCATCAGCTTACTTATAACCGGTGATGAAGAAGGACCAGCTGTAAACGGCACGATCAAAGTTTTGGAATGGATGAAAGAAAACAACCATATTCCTGATGTTGCCTTAGTAGGAGAACCAACAAACCCCGATCATTTAGGGCAAGAAATAAAAATCGGACGGCGCGGATCAATCACAGGAAATTTAAGCGTTTCAGGTAAACAGGGGCATGTTGCGTATCAACATTTAGCGGATAACCCAATGCCACGCTTGGTCAAAATGATTGATGCTTTGAACGATCATATTTTTGACGAGGGATCGGAATTTTTCCCACCAACTAATTTAGAAATTACAACGATTGACGTTGGCAACACCGCCGATAATGTCATCCCTGAAAGTGGCACCGCAAAATTCAATATCAGATTTAACGACCACTGGAATGAAGAAAGTCTTTCACAAAAACTGCATGAAATTTTGGAAGACACAGGCTTTGAATATAACCTTGAATTAATCTGCGGATCAAAGAGCTTCCTAACACAACCTGGCACATGGTCGGAAACAGTTAAAACCGCTGTGAAAGATATCACAGGAAAGACGCCTGAATTTACGACAAACGGCGGCACATCTGATGCACGTTTTATGGCACAATATTGTCCGGTCGTAGAATTTGGTGGCGTGAATGCAACAATACATCAAATTAATGAAAATGCATCCGTGCAAGACCTTGAAGATCTTACCAAAATATTTGAGCGTGTTTTAGATCTGTATTTAGATTAAGGGCCTTTGGCATTCTCTATGATCAAATTCGCATATTTTTGATCAATCGTAACTTGCAAACGACCGTCTTTCTGACCGAAACTGAGAATGGACAGTGGAACTGCGATGCCCGTTTCCTGAATAGTTTCAAAGTTGAGCATAACATAGACACTTCTGACGTACGTGCCGCTCTGATCAAATAAAACTTCATCAAGGTCTCCAATATGGTAACCATCAGATGTTAAAACCTGGCTACCGATCAAGCCTTTCGTACTGAAATATTCAATTTCATCACCTGCTGCCGATTCAATAGAAGCTAAAAGAGAAGCATAAACACGCTCAATTTCGTTCTTATCAAATCCTAACTTGTATCCCGATGTCATACTTTTAACTTCAAAAACATCGTAATCCAGAAAAACGGGCTGAGGCATTTGCAAATTCTTAAAATCCACAACAAGCGTGGTAACAGAACCACCAGAGTTAATCATGACATCATCAACCTTACCGACAACCATACTGGCATTATCCATAACAAGACGATCAAGGATTTTTGCCGATCTTTCATGACGCGGATTCTGCAGCGGTTTTAAACGATTAATGTCTTTAATCGTTTTTTGAAATTGTACCGGCTGTATTTCTTTTTCATGCTCTGATGCAACGGCATAAACAACCGTAACAAAAGTAAAGAAAACGACGCCTATAGCGATATACGCTCTCATAGCCAAACCTTTTACATATAGTTTATGGCGCATAGTGCCACTATTTTTCGTGATTTACAATTTTTTGTGTTGTTATTGTAATAACGGGCTCATCCCATGGATGATTTGGCACGACTATCTCACTGATAAAATTATTCAAAAACGCATTATCCTCTGGCAAATAAATTTCGATACGGTGCGATGGTTTTTGCTCTATTTTATCGCCATCCAAACTCCGGTATTGCTCTGTGCCCGGCTCGCTCCACCAACATACATGATCAAAGGCGCCTAAAAATGAAGGAATATGCGGACTAACATTTTGGATGAAGCTTGATAAGTAATCACTTGGTACATAAACAACGATTTTATATGTCGATATTGTCTCCATCAATAATCCACCCGCATCAGATACTGTCTCTTATACACA
>CAXHFH010000017.1:0-28155 GCA_964015995.1 uncultured Alphaproteobacteria bacterium | reverse complement strand
ACACCTCTGGATTCGTCGGCAGCGTCAGATGTGTATAAGAGACAGCCTCTGGAACAAGTACCTGCGCTTATATTCATGTTATGTATCATGCCATCCAGCAGGTGAACGCACGAAATGTTTTAGTGATAGGGTGTGCGGCCGGGTCTTTGCCTACCATGCTTGATCGCGCAGGATGCAATGTTGATGTGGTGGATATTAATCCATACGCGTTTTCTATCGCCAGAAAATACTTTGAGATGCCGAAATCCGTATCCTGTTACTTAATGGATGGGAACGAGTTTTTACAAAAAAGCCTTAAAAAGTACGATGCGATTGCTGTTGATGTGTTTAACAATGACGGAATCATACCGTTACAATTTAGAAGTATTGATTTTTTCATGCTGGCTAAAACAAGACTGTATGAGAATGGAATTATTGTTATGAATACCTTGGTTGAGAATGACGAAGACAAAACGCCGGATGAGATCGAAGGCGTAATGTTTAAAGCTGGTATGCCTGTTATTCGCTTTGATTGGCCGAAGTTGAGCCACAGAAACATTATCATTGCGGCAGGAAGTGTCGAAAATATTAAACCTGTTAAGAAAGTAGGGATAAGAAGCGTTCGGAATGATTTGCGGGGTGTTACCCTTATCAAGGGCACGTAACCTGGACAATTTCAGGACTTTTCAAACTCGGTTAAACTTTGCGACACTATCGAGATCGTGCCCGCGTATCAACAGCACCTGCCGCAGTTGAGGATGTTTTGCCTTATGCCACGGAGCACTTGCCAAAGCCGATTATTGGAGATATGCCGATTTACATTGGCAAAGAAGCTTTGGCTAAAAATATTGATGTTGTAGATGAAATATCACACGCGTATCTGCATGTTTGATGTTAAACCACGTCATCTTTAACATAGATATTTACCTTATGATCGGGATCGTTTGGTATAATGTTAAATTGGGGGCTGTCATCAACTAATATAAAATCGGTTTGGAAGGCGCTCCAATCACGGTCAAAAGTATATCCGGTATCAACTTGTACGTAGACGACTGACACTTCCTGACGCTCAACACTGAAAGATTTAAAGAGCATTCTGTATAGTTTGCCGCTTTTTATATGTTTGTAGATCATTATCTATTTCCTTCTTTTTACAGATTTCTTAATCTGCTTTGGTTAGCATACTCATCATCTCATCGTTAAGTTTTAGTCGCTGTTTTTTGAGGCTCTCTAAATGTTCATCTGACGCTGTCTGCGCTTCTTTCTCAATACGTAAAATTTCTTTGTTGATCCCATCATATTGAGCGTACAACTTAGTAAAATGCGCATCACTCGCCTTTAGGTTATGAATTTGTTCTTTATGTTCAGGGTGTTCATCTACAAAATTATGGTGTTCAGTTAACATTGTGTCCCTTTCTTTATAATTGGATCGTATCGGAACTTTATAACTAGGTCTCTTTTTTATCATTGACTCAAATCAATTTTCGATCTCATTGTTTACAGTCCGGCGCAAGTCAGAAAAGAACTGGCGAGGTTGCAGTATTACTAACGCTCTTAAGTAAATGTGCGATCGTGAAATTCTTTAATCAGGTTGACGTGTTTGAAAATCAGGTAATAAGGCGGTTATATGGATTTATTCTTGTCTGAGATATTTTTGCAATTTGTAATTGCGAGTATTTTGATTGAATTAACGCCTGGGCCTAATATGGCCTATCTTGCAATTGTAAGTGCTAGTGAAGGTCGAAAAGCAGGTTTTGCAACTGTTCTTGGTGTAGCTTTAGGACTGTTAACAGTTGGCGTTGCTGCGGCGTTTGGTCTTTCCGCGATTATTGCGAATAATGAAATTGTATATCAAGGACTTCGTTTTACTGGGATTGCATATCTTTTTTGGCTCGCTTGGGATGGGTGGCAGGAAAGTTCTGAAACGTCTTCTTCTGAGGCAATAAAAAAAACGAGCTTATATCAATTTTTTAAGCGCGGTTTAATCACTAATCTTTTGAATCCGAAAGCCGCCATTTTCTACATAGTAATTTTGCCTGGATTTGTGGTTTCGTCGGATATCATTATGCATTCTTTAATATTTTTAAGTTTTGTTTTTGTTTTAATCGCAACACTTATACATGCGTCGATTGTAATATTGGCAAGTACGGCGCAGAAATATTTAGAAGACCCAAAAATCAATCGTTTGGCCAGGAGGGTGTTCTCACTTTTATTGGGTTGTGTTGCAATATGGTTTGGTTTGACTACGGGAAGGATTTCTTTATGAAGTTAAGTATAGAAAATAATCCTAAACTTTGGTCTGAATATTTACCACTCAAGAAACCGAACGGGCACAAATATGATTCAGGTCATGTTCTTGTGTACGGAGCCGCAGAGCTAACTGGTGCAACGCGTCTGGCGGCGACAGCTTGCGCAAGAGTTGGTGCCGGCGTAGTTACAGTATTGGCTGAGAATAAAGTCGCTAATGTTTATAGATCTTCTCTACCCGCATGTATTTTAGTTCGAGAAGATTGGGGGTATATGAGTAAAACAGTAACAGCTAGGGTTTACGGTCCTGGTGGTTTATCAGTTGTGCCGGATTACAGCAGTACTTTGCCAACTGTGTTGGACGCAGATGCTTTATGTGATTTACCAGAAGCCCTTTCTGAGAATTATATTCTTACACCGCATGAGGGTGAGTTCCTTAAAATATTCGGTAAGATCAAAGGGGGCCGTGCAGAGAGAGCGGGGCAGGCAGCAAGGGCCATCAATGCGATTGTTGTTTTAAAAGGGCCTGAAACAGTTATCGCGCATCCGAACGGCAGAATCGTTATCAATAAAAACGGATCCCCCTATTTAGCTACGGCAGGTACAGGCGATGTTTTGTCAGGAATGATTGGCGGCCTGCTAGCACAAGGAATGCCATGTTTTGACGCGTCTTGTGCCGCGGTGTGGATGCATTCTGAATGTGCCAACAAAATTGGAGCCGGGCTTATTGCGGATGACATTCCTGAGGCATACAATAGTGTCGCTTTTGATTTTATTTTTTAAGTTTTGCGGAGAATTCTGAGGTGGCGTTTTTAAATAGTATAGATCGCATTATTCGTCATATTCGTCCAGAATACCATGACAATCATAGTGTTGTGGGAAATCAAACTTATCGTCTAAGGATTTGGATAAGAACTAAGCTTTGGGCGCAGGTTCTTGTTGGTTTAGTTTTGGGTATTCTTGTCGGTGGCATACTAGGCCCGGATCTTGATTTTATATCGCGGGATCTTGCATCGAACATTAGTGATTGGCTGGTTTTACCAGGTAGGATTTTCATGGGTTTGATTTCTATTTCCTTGGTACCGCTTGTTTTTGCCTCCATCATCCAAGGGATTACGAGCCCTAAAAACGGAGCGCAGTTGGCTGCCATTGGTGGTAGGCTTGGGATTTTGATTGTGTTCACAACAACGTTGGCTGCTTTCGTGGGTATAATATTGGCAAGGTGGTTAAAGCCAGGATCATATGTGAAAGAGTTTCAGCCAGAAAACGGGGAGATTATTCTGCCTAAGCAGGAAATTGCACTGAACAGTGTGCCGGAGTTTTTGACAAAACTTATTCCGACTAATCCACTAGATGCTTTTGCGCAGGCGGATATGATGGCTGTGGTAATTCTAGCGCTTCTTTTTGGTTTTGCCTGCCGTCAGGCCAATCCAGATAAAATTAAAACCTTCCTCAGTTTTTTGGAAGGTACGTTGGAGATTGTCATGTTGCTCGTGCGCTGGGCGATGATGTTAACGCCTTATGCCGTGTTTGGCTTGATGGCTAAGTTGGTGACAGAGGTTGGATTTTCAACTTTGTCGGGGCTTTCAATGTATGTGTTTACGGTTCTGATTGGGTTGGTATTTTTGTTATTAGTTTATTTGGCACTGGTTATGACTTTAGGCAAGTCTAATCCTGTTGCATTTCTTAAAACGATAGGCCCTGTACAACTTTTGGCTTTTTCAACGTCTAGTTCTGCGGCTGTAATGCCTCTGTCGATTGAAACAGCAACACAGAAGCTTAAGGTGCCTGGTAATGTTGCAGATGTCGTTATCCCGTTGGGTGCAACAGTGAATATGGCCGGGACAGCGCTATATCAGGCCGTGGCTATTATTTTTCTTGCTCAGATGTTTGGGATAGGCTTGAGTGTAAGCGAGCAAGCTGCTCTTGTTATGACGCTGGTTTTGACCTCAGTCGGTGCGCCTGGTACGCCGGGGGTTAGTATAGCTATTTTAGCAACGGTTTCTGCTAAATTTGGTATTCCAACTTCTGGTATGGTCTTGATTATTGGGGTTGATAGGATTCTCGATATGTGCAGAACCGCTGTGAATATAACGGGCGATTTAACGGCTGCTGTTTTGCTGCGTAATGTTGATGGAGAGGCGAAGAAAACATAAGCCAAGGTCTAGAATTGGTTTGCTCCTGATATAAGAAGGTCGCAAGGTGGATCGTCCATAAGACTGTTCGTTACAGGGCCAATTTTAGATAAAGGTTCACTGTGTGCGCCTACGCAAATTAAATCCGGAGTTTTCTTTTCTGCTTCTTCTATTAAAGCACGATAGGGGTCGCTGTTTAAAAATTGGTATTGAAGCTTTATTGGGGGGGCTTCACTGTTACGCTTTTTATAACTGGCAGTTTCTTCGTTAATGAAATTTACGATTTGTTCCTCTCGTTCCTCTTCATTTAAAGAATATGTTCCGACATTTTCAATGAGTAAAGGATGAGGCGGCATTATTGTGTTTTGATAAGCATAGATGATATTAAAAGTGGCTGCGGGCGCAATTGTTACTGCCGCACGGAAAGCTTTCTTTGATGCTGGTGCGAAATCTATACCGCATAGCACGTTTTTGTATGAGCCTAATGGTTTACTTTTCACCATTAAAACAGGAACAGAACTTTCCACTAACGCTCGTTCCACTGTTGTTCCTAGGAATAAATCTCTGAATTTGGGCGCACCATGTGTACCCATAACAATTAAGTCAACATTCTGATCTGAGGCGTATTGCGTGATTTCTAAATGAGGCTTTTTTCCTCTTAATGTTTTTATAGCGATATTAGAGTTATCGGAATCTTTGTAATCATCCGTGTAAGATTTTATAAGGCGTTTGGTGTCTTCTTCTTGTTCTTCACGGGCTGAGTTTGCTTTATCATCAGGTAAAACATGTAAGATATGAAGGCAAGCACCACTCTCTTTCGAGAGTTTCAAGGCGCGCTCTAGCGCGCGGTCAGAATTCGAGCCAAGGTCGGTTGCGAGAAGAATGGAATGCATGCTTTATTCTCCTATTCTGTATTTGTGAAGATATTAAGACACGATATATCATTGAGTACCTTGATATAAGTCAAAATGCTGGTCGTTCATCGTTTGTTGTCTTGTTTGCACGTCTATCTATTCAAAAATGTGAGTATAGCGAGCTTTATCGGGAGTATACGTTGAATACGGTTTAATAATAAATGATATTAAAGGATGTGCTTTAGTTTTTGTTCAATAGAGTTGGGGATATGAGAATGGATTGGTTTTATTGGGATCATAGTTACAATGTTACGTTAATTATGAATCTTGCCGTGGTCATAGGGCTCTTCACCTCCATAAGACTATTTTCAGGAACCATTGCTCATATAAACGCTTCCGACGAACTTTTTAAAAAAGATAATCCGGCATTTGGGATTTCTATGGCTGGTGTGACATTTGCTCTTACTATTATGCTGACAGGTGTTATGCACGGAACTTATATGGATAGTATTCTCGGCTCTGCGGTTACTATTGGTGTATATGGTCTTGCAGGTATTATCCTTATGGCATTAACGCGTTGGATTTTTGATAAAATTACTTTGCCTGATATTTATCTGCGTGATGAGATTAGTAAAGGTAACGTTGCTGTTGCTATCGCTGATGCGGGTAATGTTTTGGCGGCCGCAATTATAATCCGTTCTATTATGATGTGGGTCACGGATAACAGTTTAGAGGGGCTACTTGCCTTGGTTTTTGGCTATATTGTTTCACAGGTTCTTTTAACAGGGGCAACATATATAAGGCGCAGGTTGTTCTGCTTTTTTCATACAGGCACGTCTATTCAGAAAGAACTTCAGGATGGTAATATCGCTCTTGCTTTATCTTTTGCGGGGCGAAAAATTGGCACAGCTTTAGCTATTGGTATTGCGACAAACATTCTCTCTTATGAGCTTTATGACCTCAAAACGCTTTTTATTCCTTGGGTCGGGGTTTGTATTGCCATGATACTTGTTTTAAAGGTGCTCTCTTTTACTGCTGAACATGTAATACTTTTTGGCATCGACACAACCAAAGAAGTTCTGCAACAAAAAAACATAGCGGTGGGCGCATTAAGAGCCTCCATCTATATTTCAATGGCGATGATGCTTGCGAAGTTATAGATTTCCACTGATTGGCTGCTATTAATTCGAATTATCAGTGCGTTGGTCTGAGGTGCCGTTACTATGGTGACGGCATCGTTCAAGTATTTGTTCTGAAATCTTTGCACTAATATGCTGATGCTCTGGGATAGCAGAAACGAATGCTGTCTTATGAAATTGGTCTACATCCTCTTCTTTTTGTGCCCTCACAATAATGGAAAGATCGGGGTCTATTTGACGGATTGTCTTGATAATACGATGTGTGGCTTCTACATCATCTATAGCAATTACAGCGCAGATGGCTTGTTTAAGGTTCGCATTGTCTAGGGTTTTCTTTCTGGACGCATCCCCGAAGAAGACAGGCACACCACGAGCATAACCAGAGTGAACGCAGTCAGCGTTGTTATCGAAGGCCAATATATCAATGCCTTCTTTAGACAAAAAGCTGGCTATCGCTTTGCCCATCCTGCCATATCCTAAAAGCACGATATGATTTTCTTTGTGATCTAAACTTTTTTCATGAGCATATGATTGTTTTTCTGACTGTAAGGTTTCAATGAAACGTCCGGCCTTTCTGGCTAAGGGCGCCATTAGAGGACTTAGCATCATTGTACTGCCAATCATAATTAACATAAATTGGCCAACATCTTCTTCCATTAAGCCAACTGTAAGAGCACTGCCTACGACCAAAAGACCGAACTCTCCGGCTTGAGCAAGTAAAATTGCACTCTCCGTTGCAACCGACGTTGTTTGTTTCCATGCCTTACAAAGTATAAAAATGATACTGGCTTTTATTGCCATAAGGGCAAAAACTGAGGCGATAAGCCAGAAAGGTTTGACGGCAATAAAGTTTAAATTGATACCCATTCCGAATGATAAGAAAAAGATACCAAGTAACATACCTTTGAAAGGGGTGATTAGAGAGCTAATCTCATGACGATACTGTGTGTCTGCAAGTAATACCCCCGCAATAAAAGCGCCAAGGGCCATTGATAAACCTGCAAGTGATGCAATGGAGGCACTTGTGATAATGATAAGAAGGCTGAGCGCCATAAAGCCTTCAGATCCCCCATAATTATTTGAAAAAATAAAGAGAGGCTTGAGTATTATTCGTCCAACGAAATAAAGAGCAAGAGTGGTTCCTGCCATTTTAAGCAAAGAATAGAAAATAAATTGACTGACATGTACATCAATTTCTGTGCTCATAATTGTTAGGATTAACAATATGGGAATCACCGCGAGATCTTGAAACAATAGAATACTGAAACTTGTGCGCCCCATATTTGTTACAAATAGTTTCTTTTCTTGCAGCCACTGAATCACGATGGCCGTGGAGGATAGGGCAAGACTTAATCCGAGCAGCAATGAAACTTGAAAATTATTCCCCCAAAAATAAGCGATACTGCCGATAACCAATGCTGAGAGTAGTACCTGGGTGCCTCCCAAGCCAAACACAAGATAGCGCATTTGCCATAGACGTCTGGGAGTTAGCTCTAAGCCAATAACAAATAAAAGCAAAACAATGCCAAGTTCGGCTAGAATTTTTACATGCGACGCATCTTTCAGGCTGATAGCACTTAAAAAGGTGTATTGTTCTGTAAGGGAGCCTAAAGCGAATGGCCCAAGAGCGATTCCTGCGAGTAAGTATCCTAAAGCTACTGGAATCTTGAAATACCGCAAAATCGGGATTACAAGTGCCGATAAGGCCAGAAAAAATCCAGCATGCAAAAAAATATCTGTTAGGAGGGATTCCTTCATGTCTTCACTATATGCGATTTTATGACTGAAATATAATCAATAAAATCAGGCTGCCAATAGATGATCGCTATTTTTCTTAAATAAAGGATGCGTGTGCTCTGAATGCATCATGGCGCTGTACGCTATTGGCTATTTGTTTAGGCATAAAACTTACTAAAATTAATAAATCTTGATAATAATAAGTTCGTAATGTGTCAATAATCCTCTGCCATTTTCTTTTTCACATTAATATAGTTAACTTTCTTAAAATTAGGCTTTGCGAAATGGCAAGGAAGAGCTAACAACATATAATGAGTTTTGAAATTTTTCTTGCGACAGCACCGGGCTTAGAAAACGCGCTTTACGATGAAGTGCGCAGTAAAGGGTTTAAAAGGGTAAAAGCGACCAAAGGTGGCGTTACGATTCAGGGGGGCTGGCCCGAAGTTTGGCGCGCTAATTTATGGGTACGTGGCGCTTCGCGTGTCTTAGCACGCATAGCTTCATTCAAGGTTGTGCATCTTGCGGAGTTAGTCGCGCTCACCCGAGACGTTCCGTGGGGCGATGTTCTCAATCCTGAGCATTCTTTCTGCGTTGAGGTTAGTTGTTCTAAATCACGAATATATCATTCAGGAGCAGCGAAGGAGCGCATAGAACGCGCAATCAGCGATACCTTGAAAATCGCGCCTTCATCAGACGCTGAGATAACGGTTATGGCGCGCATTGATCATGATATATGCACGCTAAGTGTCGACACATCGGGCGCATTGTTACATAAACGCGGTTATAAGGCCGTAATCAGCAAAGCGCCGATGCGCGAAAATATGGCGGCACTTTTTCTTCAGCAATGCGGTTATCAGGGGAAAGAGCCTGTTTTTGATCCTATGTGTGGTTCCGGTACTTTTGTCATTGAGGCTGCCGAAATAGCTGCGCGTTTAAACCCGGGGCGATCTAGGGGGTTTGCTTTTGAAAAACTTGTTACGTTTGATCGGCAAGCTTGGGCAAAGATGCTTAGCGTTAAACGGCAGGCGGAAACTGGTATTAATTTTTATGGTAGTGACCGCGATAATGGCGCAGTGAAAATGAGTGCTGAAAATGCTGCGCGCGCTGGCGTTGATAAACTGACAGAATTTAAACAGCAAACAATTAGTGATATGGTTCCGCCTACCAACACGCCTGGTCTCGTCATCATAAACCCACCATATGGCGGGCGTATCGGGGACAAACATAAACTTAGACCTTTACATCAAACTCTCGGCAAGGTTTTGCGTTCCCATTTTTCAGGCTGGCGCGTTGGTATTATCACAACTGATAACTCTTTAGCTCAAGCGACAGCCTTGCCGTTTTTACCAGTAAGTGCGCCAGTTCAGCATGGTGGTTTGCGTGTAAATCTATTTCATACAGACGCGCTTCAATAGAGGCTATCGTAAATCGTGCTTAAGGGGGGTAATGAGCTAGGGAAAAGTTAGCGGTTGACCTCCGGCTCTGCCATTTAGTCTTCCAATCTATCTGTTACAGTCATTATCCATTGAGATATCGCTTGCTTATAAGGCTGGTAACATTGTTGACATATAATAAAGAAAATTACATGCTCCTAAGTCCTAAATATATAAACATACTTAGTAACATGAAGGAATAGAGGGTTGTCTCCCACATCTAGAACGTACGAATATGTTCACAGTCTTGAGACGCGGGAGAAGCAACCGAGTTATGTTCTGAAGACAGCCAACGCGCGAGATCTTATCGCAATGCTTCCTTCTCCTGAAAATGCACCAAGAAATATTAATCTTGTGCCCGACATACCGATCGATATTCTGCTTTCCACAACAGAAGAATTGCCGGGTCATATTACGGAACAAATTGAAAATTCGGAGAATAAAAAAGAATTCACACATAAGAGCTTATTAGGCCTTTGCATCAGTGGGCGTGGAATGCCTGTCGAAATTTTTTTACATGATTATTCTATGATGGCGCGCGACCCCTCAGGGGAGCTTTTCGAAGAGGTGATTTGGCATGAAACCGTTCATGGTATTGAAGGCATAGAGATGAATCGTGAGGGGGCGCATGTACGGTACATGCCTTGGTCCTATAAATTACAACAAGACATGCTTTCTCTTGATGCTAAGAATGAACATGAGCCGGTCCTACCCGATAATCTAAAGTTAAGATCGCATATCAATTATCTTCGTTACGGGACAAGCTTACAACAAAATGCGTCTGAAATGTTCACCCGTATTGCCGGAATATTTATGTATGAAATAAAGGAAACGGGGCGGGCTCTCACATCCGCAAAAGATTTGTTGGATGTCATCTCAGTATATGAGAGCGCAACATATAATTCTCGTAAGGACAGTAATATTTCTGATTTTTTAAAAGTACGGGACACTTTTTCAGAAGAAGCGCAGCAGTTCTTTGCGAAAGAAAGTGATGAGTTAATAAGACGTATAGCAGCGCTTTATGGCTGTGATATTACTGGCGCGTAAATATTCTCAACTAATCTCATCTGTTTTATAAAAAAATATGTAACTATTTTTCTGCTCTAACGGAACTATCAGGGGAATAGATATAAAAATGAGAGAGACTTTCATGAGATTACTGGCCTTCCTGACTATTTTTTTAATATTACCTTTTAACAGTTTCGCTGCTAGTGAGCGGGCGGCAGTCGGTGATATGATCCCGCACACTTTGAACCTAGTGGATCAGAATAACACACAACGTAGTTTTGAATCTTTGGTTGGTGATAAGGGTGCGACTCTTGTTTTCTTTAGATCTGTGAGTTGGTGTCCTTATTGTCAGATGCAAATGACAAAATTAAATCGTGAGGCGTCAAAATTCATCAATGCCGGTTATCCTTTGGTGGGTATTAGCTATGATTCAGTAGAAGACTTACAAAGATTTGAAAAACAATTACAGCAAAAAACATCCGCTGATAAATCTGGGGTTGTATTTTTAAGTGATGAAAACTCTGGAGCGATAAAGGCTTTTGGCCTGTTAAACACAAAGCACAAAGAAGGCTCTTTTGCATATGGTGTTCCGCACCCTGCGATATATATCGTTGATAAGAATAAAACAATAAAGGCTGTTTTATCTGAGGATGGCTACAAAAATAGACCGGAGGCATCGGCTATATTAAAGGCTCTTGAAGAATAAATATTTTCTTGCGAAGGAAATCTGTAAGAGATGCGTATAACATAGTGACGCAGTGAGAGTTGGGCATTAAACATAGATAGAAAATAAATTTACTTGAATTGGTAAAAGTCTTTGAAAACGAGTTACTACAACAGAAAATTATTGCAGTCCTGCTTATTCACGGCGTCGATGTTTTTATCCGGCTGCGTTGGACACACGGTCAATGAAAAGCCGCGTCCTATCGTCCATCCGTTAAAGGCGTTTTCTATTTCAAATGATAGCCAAGCTTTTCAATCGCCTTGGTGGTATAGTTTTGAGAGAGCGGATCTGAATGCGCTTATCGATCAATCTTTAAATCAAAATTATGATGTTGCTGCGTCTGTGGCGGCATTAAAGCAAGCGCGCGCCTTGTCTCGTCAAACAGGCACGCAGCGCCTGCCACAAATTGATGTTGCTGGCGATGCTGATAAAGACTGGGAAGGTAGTGACGGGCAGCGCGGTAGCGCGGAAATTGGCGCAGCATTGTCATGGGAGCTGGATATATGGAACCGCATCGGCGCGTCAGCAAAAGCGGATCAATATGAAGCAGCCGCACGTTTCGAAGATGTCGAGGCTGTTAAATTATCACTCAGCGCGGATGTCGCAAATGCATATTTTGGTGCGATAGCAGCGCAGCAGCGCATTAATTTGCTTACACAACAGCTAAAACTAGATCGTGATTTACAAGGATTATTACAGCTTCGTTTGGATAATGGTGTGGGGACATCAGTGGATGTTTTGCGCCAAAAAGCCCGCGTTGCGGATAGCAAAACACTGATACCATTGGCGCAATCAGATTTGCGCGTTTTTGAGAACAGGTTGGATGTGCTGCTTGGTGAAATGCCCGATGCCGTGCCCCGTGTCTCACAAACCGAGACACTTGATTTTTCAGAAGACATGCCCGCGATCGGTGTCCCTTCGGCATTGCTTCTTAATCGCCCTGATTTGCGCGCGGCGCTTGCCGAGCTTGTAGCAGCGGATGCGGATATCGCCGCAGCTATAGCCGACCGCTTGCCGCGTGTAACATTGGATGGGTCTTTTGTATATTCTGATGCCGCGAGCTTTACAGGGCCGGTATCCATGATTATGGGTTCGTTCGTTCAGCCACTTTTGGATTGGGGACGACGCAAGGCCGAGGTTGAGCGTAATAAAGCCCTATATGAGGAGCGACTAGCCGCCTATACGCAACTGTTTTTAGAGGCGGTGGAAGATGTTGAAAGTGCGCTTATCCGAGAGATGAAACAGCGTGAGTTTTTGAAGAATTTACAAGTTCAAAAGAACATATTGCAGCAAACCGTCGATGCATCTGAAAACCGTTACACGCAGGGCATTGATGATTATCTGCCCGTTATTAATGCTTTGCAGGAATTGCGTAACGTAGAACGTAGCCTGATCACGGAACATTTGAACTTACTCAATATTCGCGTTGATTTATTCCGCGCGATCGGTGGCCCTATTCACATGCCGTCAAACAAAGGACATGACGATGAAATCTTATAAAACTATGCTTTTTGCATTGGCTTTGTGCCTACCTATTCAGGCGCAAGGGCAGGGAAAACCAACAAGTGCAACGCCCGTGATTATATATGAAGTTACGCGCATGCAATTTTCTGATGAGGTTGAGGCACTCGGCACCTTGAAAGCCAATGAGAGCGTTGATCTTGCATCTTCGGTGACGGAGTTGGTGACAAAAATTTTGTTCGAGGATAATCAAAGTGTGAAAAAAGGCGATGTCCTTTTGGAAATGGATGCCGCCGAAGAGTTGGCAGAACTGGAAGAGCAGCAGTCTTTTCTTGATGAGGCACAAAGGCAAGTTAATCGTCTGACACCTTTAGTAAAACAGGGCGCGGCATCTGCGTCTATACTGGATGAAAACAGACGTGAGGCCGCAGGCGCAAAGGCGCGTGTTGATGCCATTCAATCGCGTATTAATCAACGCATCATCAAGGCACCGTATGACGGTGTTTTGGGACTTCGTAACATCAGTGTTGGTGCGCTCGCACAACCGGGGTCGATGATTACTACTATTGACGATACCAGTGTCATGAAACTGGATTTTTCCGTACCTGAAATATTCTTATCAACCTTGAAGGCGGGAGTCGTCATTGAGGCAACGACAGAGGCGTACCCTGATGAAATATTCAAAGGAACAATCGCAAGCGTCGATAGCCGCATTGATCCGATTACACGCTCTATACAGGCGCGTGCCATTATCGGTAATGCCGATGGTGCTTTAAAGCCCGGGCTTTTGATGCACGTTGTGTTGCAAAAAAACCCGCGTCAGGTTTTGTTGGTTCCAGAAGAGGCCATTATCTCGGACGGGCCTGAATCTTTCGTTCTGGTTGTGAATACACAGGATAACCAAACAACCGCGCAGCGTCGAAAGGTGACCTTGGGCGAACGTAAATCTGGAGCGGCTGAAATTCTTGACGGGCTCAGTGAAGGCGAAAAAATTGTCAATCATGGCACGCTTCGTGTTCGCCCTGGTGCGCCGCTTACGATTACGGCGGTTGAAAAAAACGATGAAACGTTGGAAGTCTTGTTAAAGCAGACATCAGACAAGACAACGGATGATGTAAAGGCGAGTGAATAATGTTTCTGTCCGATGTTTCCGTTAAACGCCCTGTTTTTGCAAGCGTGATATCGCTTTTGTTGATCGCGTTCGGCCTTGTGTCGTTTGATCGTTTATCGTTGCGTGAATATCCCGATATTGATCCGCCGATCGTCACCGTTGAAGTTGAATATCCGGGCGCACCTGCCAACATCGTTGAAACCCGTGTGACGGAGCTTATCGAAGAGCGTATAGCCGGTGTTGAGGGGATTGAATTTATAGAATCCTCCTCTCAGGATGGTGAATCTAGTGTCACAATCGAATTTTCTATTAATCGTGATGTCAATGCCGCAGCGAATGACGTTCGTGACCGTATTTCAGGTATTCAGGATAATTTACCGGATGAGGCCGAGCCGCCGGAGGTACAGAAAGTTGACAGTAATGATGACGTGATCATTTGGCAGAATTTATCCAGTGAACGCATGAGCGTACCGGAGTTGACTGATTATGCTGAACGTTATTTGGTTGATCAGTACTCTGCGCTGGATGGTGTTGCGCGCATACGCGTTGGTGGTGGATTGCGTTATGCCATGCGGATTTGGCTGGATCGTCAGGCGCTGGCTGCGCGGAATTTAAGCGTGACTGACGTTGAAAATACTCTTAGAGCCGAGAATATCGAGCTACCTGCGGGAAGTCTGCAGTCCGATGAGCGTATATTTAAAGCGCGCGTTGAAAGGAATTTCAAAAAGCCTGAGGACTTCGCAAAACTTGTTCTTGCCAGAGGGGATGACGGATATCTGGTGCGTTTAGGTGATGTTGCACGCGTGGAAAAAGGGGTTGAAGAAGATCGTTTGTTTTTCCGTGGTAATGGTATTCCTATGGTCGGGATTGGCGTGATCAAACAATCAACGGCCAATACGATTGATGTCTCTGATGCCACAAAAGAACTGACGTCACGTTTGGAAAAAAGCTTGCCGGAAGGGATGAGCATTTCACAGAGCTATGACGCTGCCGTCTTTATCAAGGCGTCAATTTCGGAAGTTTACACAACACTTTTCATTGCTGTTGGGTGTGTTGTGTTTGTGATTTATATGTTTCTGGGCAGTTTCAGGGCGATGCTCATTCCTGCCGTTACGGTACCGATATCACTTATCGCGTCTTTCATCGTTATTTATGCGCTTGGTTTTTCGATTAATCTATTAACCTTGCTTGCGCTTGTGTTGGCGATTGGATTGGTTGTTGATGATGCCATTGTGATGTTGGAAAACATTGTCCGCCGCATCCAGGAAAAAGGCGAAACACCTTTGGTCGCGGCCTATAAAGGGGCGCGGCAAGTTGGTTTTGCGGTTATTGCGACGACACTTGTCCTAATTTCTGTTTTTGTGCCGATCACTTTTCTGGAAGGGGATATCGGGCGATTATTTACTGAATTTGCCTTAACGATTGCTGCGGCTGTTGCGTTTTCATCTGTGGTTGCTTTGACGCTCGCACCTGTTATGGCATCAAAATTTTTGAAAGCCAAAGATAGTAATTCGAGCAAACTTGTTCAAAAAGTTGATCATGTATTGGGTCGTGTGAGGGATACATATATAGACCTGCTGGTGCAGTGCATACGCCACCCAATGGTTATAAGTATTATTTTCGTTTTGATGCTGATCGGCACCGCTTGGTTGTATCCGAATGTGACACAGGAATTCACGCCCAAGGAAGATCGTGGTGCATTCTTTGTTAGTGTCACTGGACCTGAGGGATCGAGTTATAAATATATTGAAGAATATATGACCAAGATTGAAGGGATGCTGATGCCGTATGTCGATAGCGGCGAGTTCAAGCGTTTATTGGTCCGCGCGCCAAGGGGCTTTGGCAATATTGAAAACTTCAATGGTGGTTTTGTTATTATTATTTTGGAGGGCTGGGATAGTCGTCGATCTGCATTTACGATCATGGACGAAGTGCGGGGCAAACTTTCTGTTCTGCCCGGGATTAGAGCATTTCCGATCATGCGTCAGGGGCTTGGCGGCGGAACAGGAAAACCATTGCAATTTGTTTTGGGTGGATCAACCTATGAAGAACTGGCGGAATGGCGCGATATTATTATTGAAAAAGTGCAGGAAAATAACCCCGGCTTAGAGGGGCTGGATAGTGATTATAAAGAAACACGCCCGCAAATTGATTTTAAAGTGAATTATGATCGCGCGGCGGACCTTGGCGTCACCGTGGAAGAAATCGGGCGCACCTTACAAACATTAATGGGGGGGCGTAATGTTACGACCTACCTTGAGCGCGGCGAAGAATATGACGTGGTCGTTGAAGGGGATCGCGATCAACAAAGTTCTTTCAGTGATATCAAAAATATCTATGTACGATCAGATCGCACGGGGCAGCTTATCCCGCTTTCTAACCTTGTGGAGATAACGGAATATGGCGCAGCGGAAACCTTATCACGATATAACCGTATTCGTGCCATCACGTTGGAGGCCAACCTCAAAGACGGTTATGCGTTGGGTGAGGCAATAACATATCTGGAAGAATTGGTGCGTGATCATTTGCCCGATCAGGTTGTGGTTGATTATAAGGGGCAAAGCCGTGACTTTATTCGCTCAGGTAATTCAATCATTTTTGTCTTTTTATTAGGGCTTGCCGTTGTGTATTTGGTTTTGGCGGCGCAATTCGAAAGCTATATTCACCCGTTTATTATTATGCTGACGGTGCCGCTTGCGACAGGGGGCGGGCTGCTCGGGCTATACCTTACGGGCGGCACGCTGAATATATATTCACAAATCGGATTGATTATGTTGGTTGGGCTTGCAGCGAAAAACGGTATTTTAATCGTTGAGTTTGCGAACCAGCTTCGTGATGAGGGCATGAAATTTAACCGCGCCCTGTTAGAGGCATCATCTGTTCGTTTTCGTCCGATTGTCATGACTGGCTTAACAACTGTTGCGGGCGCTATTCCGTTAATTTTGACGAGTGGTGCAGGCGCAGAAACCCGTATTACGATCGGTGTTGTTGTTTTGTCCGGCGTTTTGGCGGCGACGGTCTTTACGTTGTTCGTCGTGCCGGTGGCCTATAGTATTATCGCGCGTAATACCGGATCACCGAACGAAGTCGCAGAACGCTTGGAGCGAGAAATCTGATGAATTATACTGTTCAAAAGAATGCTTTATAATCGTTAGGTGAATTTTCGCTATGGCTCCATCGCCTGATCTAATTGTATGTTAGGGGCATCACTATCGTCACTGAGTGTTATCATGCCTTTTTGCAGCATGTTTTCAAACACAATATCAGGATCTACATTATTTGATTGTGTGCTGCTTAGGCCTGCATGAGGCGAGGTCTCTAAAAGCTGTAACGCAGATTCCGCCATGGTGCCCGCAACAGTTTTCTGCATAGATGTTAATCCGTTTAATTGGTCAGAACCGTATGAATTAATCTCTAGGCTTTTATGGTGTGGCACCCCGGATGCGGTTATACCCTCAACGTCTATATGTATAACGGAGCGATCCCTTTTGCCCGTTTTCCGTGCGTAAATTTGAGAAAGATGATCTTCAACGATGTCTTTTGCAGTCGGCGCATCTTTACGTGAATGTAGCGGTGTAGGGGCATATAATGGGTTTTGTGTATCGATACCGAATGATCTAAACGCGCCGCCGTTTGTATCTGCGCTGTGTCCTGCCTTGCTCATGCGTTGTTCCAAAACATCGGCAAATGTAGAGTTTGGCGGATAGGTCTCTTCATCATTGAGCATATCCAGTTGTCTTACGAGCGGGTCCCACATCTCACAATGGCCTTCATGACGACCTGTCAGTGTGGCGGCCAGTTGTACGTTTGTCGTATCTATGCCTAATTCTTCTGCGTGATTTAAAAGATGAAAGATACCATCATCATTGGCGTAGGTTTCAATATGCGTACCATCGTGAAGTGTTAAATGTGACATGTTTTCACGATTTTGAGGCAAGAATTTCTCGCGTGCGTCTATATCTGTTTTTTCCCCGTCTTTAACAATGGATGCAGGTCTATGCCCCATGCCGTTGGTTATGCCTGCCCATGTGTAAATATAGACATCCTCCGGCTCTTCTGCGATTCCGGCACCTGTCGATGTAAGTCTATGAATTTCGCCGCCCTTGAAATCCTCTACAGCCATTTCAAAAAGCCAAAAATCCAAACCGGGATCAAGACCCTTGCCCCATTCAGATGTAACACCTTGAGCCTGTACATAATCCTCAAAGTTGGTTACGTGATCATTGGTTTGCTCTGCAGTTATGGCATTTAGCCCTTCAACGGCCTGTTCTGTCAGAAAATTAGAACTGACATAGGTTGTCTCTTCGCGGGCACTGGCAAAGGCCGCATTATATGCCAATTTTCCAGGTGGCAAAGTTGATATAACGATGTCGGGTTGATGGTCATTGATCAGGGCAGAAATCGCGTCAACATTTGACGCATCGACTTCGGCAAATGTCACGGCGGGGGATTGTAAGGCGTCGGGCATCTCTAATGATGCAAGAGCGTTCTTGTTCCCGGTGTCATCATAATCGGCGGCAATAACATGGATACCGCTATCAATAAGAAATTGTGTTGTAGCGAAGCCGATATTACCGGAGCTTCCGATGACGAGTGCAGTTTTGGATGATTGGGGGGAGGGCATTGTAGACACAGTTATAACGCTCTTTGTTGTTTATTTGTTTGAATGCACTAATGCTAATATAAATACGGGCTTATGGTAAGCTTTTTTATATTTGAAGTGCAGCAGCATGCTGTTTGATAATTTATAATTTGAAAGACATTAAATCATAAACAGTTTAAATTTTCATGGTGCCTTGACTAACGGTAGTTTGATCCTGACGGGCGGCTTCTTCGGCCATTGCTAGAGTGGCAATATCAGCATCTACATCAGTTGATGTGGTATCATCATTCGTCATGAGGCTCTGCGCTGTATCACCATAATTCTCAGACAGTGAGGCAATCACGGTAGAATCAATATCCGGATCGTTTAAAATTTCTTCTAGTCTTTGTTGTTCAATATCGTCCAGTTGTTCACCGGCTAGAATCTTCTCCATTGAAATGGCGGCTTCTATATAGTCCGGATCATCGGTAATGTTAATCGCATCAAGGCTTTGGACAGCGAAGATATCACCTGCTTGCATGCTTCTTTCATTGAATGGTTGATCAATATTTCCGGGCAGTGATGTCGGTAGGAAATGATAGCTTGCGGGTGTGATTGGCGTATTATTATCAATAGAGCCTTGGTTGTTCTCTGGTGCTATATCCGTGGGTGTGACGGCATCATTCATTGTTTTGCCATCAAGCGATTTCGTAAGCGCTTTTTCTTCGCGCTTTACGTCTCTGCGCTCTGATCTGTCCTCGATCTCTCGTCTTTGTGCGCGATCTTCACGGCTATTTTCCTGATAAGGTTCTCCAACTTGTGTAATAACGTCTCCGTTATATAAAGATAACTGTGCGGGCACATTGTCTATGCCGGATACACTACTGAAGATGTGTGCTTCGCCATCCACCAACATGGGGCGGGCGCCTTCTGCGAATTCTTCGACACCGCCGTCGGCGTTGTAACTGGAAACATATCCTTCACGATCCAGCGTGAGGCTGAAGGCGTCTTGGCTTAAGACACGATTATCAAGTTCCGATGTTGCATTGGATGTGCTCTGGCTCAATGCTTCGACTTGTTGTGCTGATTGTTGTTTTAATTCTGTTGCTTCATCAAGCATGTCTTGGAGTTGTTGCTTTGTTGTTTCATTTTCAACAGGCTGTCTAACACCGTCTATTTCGATGCCGTTCTCTAACATATCCTTGATTTGGGCCTCACGCGCCTCTGCTTCGGACAGGCTCTGCTCTGCTGTTTCTTTTAATGCTTCGGCACGTTCTTGCAGGGCAGCGATCTCCGCAGGATCTGGAATGTCTTTTCCTAAGGCTTGCTCAAATTGTGATTGCAATTCTTCAACTTGTGGTGCGAACGTTGGATCGATGGTGATTGCATTGTTTTGTAATTCTGATACGGCTGCGGCATTTTCTGCCATATTTGTGGCTTGCTCAAGAACCTCGCCTGTGGCTTCGTATGATGCAACCAGATCTGCGATCTGCGTGTTATAGCGCTCTAAGGCAGCTAGATTGTCTTGTTTATACTCACTTGTGCCGCCTTGCTGCTGCTGTCTTGTTAAGGTGAGTAGCTCAGCCTGTGCCTGTTTGATCTGGGCAAGTTCTGCTTCATGTTGCTGTGCGAGCTGAGCAATGTCCTCACTGGCTTCGCTTAATATCTCGGCGTTCATATCACCGGATTCAACAAGTCCGATGAGGGCGGCACTACGTTGCATAAGTGCGTTATCTGTTATGCCATCATTATAGGCAGCGTTGACGCTATCAAGTCGTGCGCCAACGGCTTGTCCGAATTCTTGCTGCTTCAATCCAGCTTGGTATTTTACGATGCTTTCTTGTCTTTCATCAACCATAGCGCCAACTGAGGCAATTTGCTCTTCTGCCTTTTGAACCGCTTCTTCTTGGTTTTGGCCGTAGCCTTCACCAATCATATCGCTTAGATTTTTAAGTCTATGGATGCTTTGTGCGGCTTGTTCAAGACCCTGTCTGCTGTCGGCTAGACGCTGTAATGCTTCGGTGTCACCTGCGGCAGTTAAACGTTGTTCTTTTTCGGCGTAGAATTGTGCTTGTTTTTGAATAAATTCATCAACACTATCTAGGGTTTCAATTTCTGATTGGGTCAGAAGAGAATTCTCGATATGGCCTGTGAGAGCCATGCGTTTTGCTTCAAAGTCCTGTTGTGCAGCTTCTATCGCGGCGACATCAGTCCCTTCATAGGCTTTTTGTAATGTTTCTAGTGATTGTGTGTATTCTTGCTCAAGCTCTTGAAAACGATCAAGATTTTCTCCGATCCCTTCTAACTTACCAAGGTTTTCTCTCTGCTCTTCTAGCGTCTGAGCATCAAAATATTCTTGAAAATCATCATCAAGGACTTCGCCGCCAGCATAGCCACCGCCGAATGCACCTATAATACCGCCTATGGCTGCGCCTGGCGCCGCGCCGACACCAAAGAACCAGACGCCAATCCCTGCACCGATTGCTGCGCCACCCAGAGCGCCGCCACCCGCACCAACGGCTTGTCCGGCGCGCTTGCCGTCATCTGTGGCAGATGCAATGTTATATTCAATACCTGTTGTAACAACGGTTATGGCTGTTCCGATAGGGCCTGCAACACGGCCAATTTTTGATAATGTTGAAACACCAGAGCCAAGACGCCCCAAATTTGCAACGTCATCTATGTATCCGGCGGATCTAGCCAATGCTAAGCCACCACGCGTGGCATCGGCGGTAAGGTCAACCGTATCCAAAGCGAAGGCTCCAACATCAAGGGCAAGTGCCGTTGTGGCCATGCCGGCAACTTCTTCGTTTTGTATATCTTGTTTAAATGTTGAGTTTTCGCCAAGAAGCTGCTGTTTCAGGTGGAACGCACTGAGGCCGAAACCCGCCTTACCTGCGGTTCCTTGAAGAACGCTGCCGACTCTACTGCTACCGCCGCCATCTACATTGCGTAAGGCGCTATCCCATGTACTGCCGCGCGGTGCGTCAGGATCGACGTTTGTTGGCACTAACCTTGCGGTGCCATCTGAATTTCCGTTCCCGGCATTTATATCTGGTGCGTCACTTAAGGAAGTGATCGGTGGTTTTAAATCCGTATCACTTGTTGTTATGCGTGCGTCTGTGTCTACATCTACGTCTACATCTACATCACCACCAACATTTGTTCGTGATGTTTCGATCTTATCTCCGTCTACGCCAGTTTGGGGTCTTGTGTCCGGTCCGTCACCTTCGCCGTCAATTTTGGGCTTAGCATCCGTATCGCCTTCAATGTCAGTCGTCGGGGTAGTATCACGTTGAGTATCTTGGTCGGCGACGACTTCCGTAGGTGTTATCGCTGTGCCGCGTGTTCTGATAATATCATCAAGTGAAGCAAGGCCATTTGCATACTTTTCACTGCTCATGAAATCATCGCTACGCATGGTTTCAATCAAATGTGATGTGCCTGCCTCATCTAGTGCAACAGTGTGTACATTACCTCTATTAGATGTTGTAGTTACGGTTGCAGTCTTACCGTCCTCACTAAACGTAACATGATAATCGCTACTATGTTTTGGGGTTTTAATATTAAGTTCGTTACCCTCACCGGATGTGGTGACATTATTGTTGGTAATGTTATTTTTTCTTTCGAGAGTATCTCTAATATCTTGAGCCAGATAGCGACCTGTTTGGACACGATCCATCGCGAGTGGCAAGCCAGTACGAATACGCTCATCTTCGGCTGCAATGAGTCTCGCCCAATCATCATTCTCAGCCACTGTATTTGTCGGCACGTGCCTTGATGTGTCATCAAGGCTATAGGTTTTTCCTTGTTCTGGTGGAAAATCATTTAAGTCTTCGATTACACCGGCTCTCAGCTTACCAATTTGCTCTTGGTACACCAATTCGGGTGTAGGCATTAATTGTGCAGGCTTTCCATCATCACCCATAATAGGATGGCCGTTTCTGTCTAGAAACGCGCGTGGTTTTGTTGGTATTTTCGGTTGCCCCTCACCATCAAGCTTTGGCTGCCTGTAAAATGTACCGGCCAAATTGTCAGGGCCAATATCTGTTCCATATACGGCATTTTGAGAGCCGCCAGCCGGCAGAATGCGCCCATTAACGTCTATGGCGTCATCTAACTGATTTGGATTAAAGACCAAAAAGCTTTGTGTTTTATCATTAAAGAGTACAACGGTGCCTGTTCTATCAGGACGCTGCGAGTTATTGACAAAAAATTCAGTGTTTTTGTCATTGAGCATGTCCGTAATGCGCGTAACAAGCTCCTCACGTGTATTTACATTAAAATCTGCTAAATGGCCTGTACCACCCGTACCACCGCTTGCGTGAAAAGCGATGCTTTCCGCCAAAGCTCTGATCTGTTCAGGTGTTAGATCCATTTTTCTCCTCCCCCAAGGATGTCTTTAGCTAACTTGGTTCAGGACGGTTAGCGCTACCTTGAAACACAACGCCCTTATAGGCGTTGATATCATCCATGACAGCAACCTCGTCCGATGTTAAATCATCTTCTAAGTCATATGCATGTGAAGCATAAGCTACATATGTCGTCCATTCACTTTGTGACATTGGAATAGTTGACACGCCTTCTTCGCCGTCTGCAGCATCTTTTAATTTTTGCGTCAAAGCTTCAAATTTATCAAACGACGTTAAATCATACATTGAATTATCAATAGCATCCGGGTCATCAATCATCTTTTCAAACACGTTCACAAGTGTTTGCAAAGTTTCTTGGTCTAGCTCTACATCACAGTAGCTCGCCGATATTTGATTCATCTCTTTTGTCCCTATGTATTGGCGTGATTTAATTATTTTTAAACAAACAAAACGCCCGAAATCTAAAATTTCAGGCTATTCACATTTAAATATTTACTTATGTTGAGTAGTCATACCCGATAAAAACCCTAATATTTTTATATTTTTTTTATTAGCATATGATTTTAGTCCCTCTTTTGGTTTTTGTCAATTTTTAGAAGAACATCTTATTGAAGATCATACGTTTTTAAGAAAGCGTATCGAGTTGCATCTCAGTTTTTGTTGAACGCACTGCCTCGATGCGTCTTTGCCGGATTTTATCATAGGTGATTTGATCTGACGTATCTTCTTGAAGAATGTCACTCAGGTCCACCTCTTGCGCGGCTTTGAGCGTGGCTCTTAGGAAGTCTGCCTGCGGGTAAGGCTTATCTTCCATTCCCAGTCGGCCCTGTGCGTCGGCTTGGACGGCCACGATGAATTGTTCAAAGGATTCAGGATTATCCAATGCGTCAATGTCTTCAAAGAGATTAACCAGCTTGTTTGGGCCCATTTCCATTGCGCGATGGGCGTGTAAGTGAAATCGCGCAACATTCACCGCAAGAGCCTTAACATCTTGCGGGACACCAAGACGATCAGAAACATTTTCAACAAGCGGGACGCCAAGCGCTTCATGATCATGGTGCTTTGGCCAATGATCAGGATCTGTCGCGGCCTTTCCAAGATCATGAACCAGCGTTGCAAAGCGTACCGATAGGCCACCATTAAGGTCTTGTGCTTTTTTTAAAGCCATAAGCGTATGCCGCCCGGTATCAATTTCAGGGTGGTATTTGGCATTTTGCGGGACACCGAAAAGCGCATCAACTTCCGGTAGAATCTCTTTGAGCTTACCGTTTTTTTGCATGTCTTCTATAAAGGCATCAGGATTGCTGCCCTGTAAGCCGGCGGCAAGTTCATCCCATAAAACATCTTTGTCTTCGCCTATTATTTGCATATGTGTCTCAAAATTTAATCAGCCTGTCTTTAAAAGACTATAGGTCTAACAAGATACGTATTACAAACAATTTCGGATAAACCGCTGCCGCGCTCACCTTAAGTTGTACTTCCGTATTTTGTAATTTGCGGACCTATTGAAATAGGAATAACACAGACATGCGAGAAGAGGGTGCACATCTGATTTCCCTAAATGAGACTTATTCTCAAAAAAGCCGTTGACTCTGTTTGATGGGTTTTGTATCCATCATCAAGGTGCGAATGATTTGCATTCACTGATTTAATTTAACGTATAGGGTAGAAGTCATCATGTTGATTTCAAGTAAAGGAAGAATTGCTCTTCTAACAGGGACGGTATTATCAATCGGGTTTGCGGCGCCAGCCCTTGCTGATGAAAACACAGCGGATAAACAAGAGCCTCAGAGCAACTATCCAATGGTATCAGGTGAAGTGGTGATAGAGCTTCAGAATGAATACACAACCGATTCGGATGATCCTGCGACGGATGACTATAATAATATGTTTTTGCGCACCGAAGTGGCCCCAACAATTCAATTTAATGAGAATTTCTCAATCGACGGCGTATTGGTATTTGAAAATATTCAAGATCGTGAGCCAAACGAAGATAATTTCTTTGATAATGAGGGTATCTTCATTGAAGAGATTAAATTGAACTATGAAAATGGCCCTTGGGCGGCTTGGGCGGGTAAGTTTAATCCCGGCTTTGGCGTTGGATGGGATTTCCGTGGTATCTGGGGTGAGGATTTTGCCGAAGATTATGAAATCACTGAAAAAATCGGTGTTGGTGCAAGCTATACTTTTGCAACCGAGGGATTTGGCACGCATACTTTTGCGGCGAACACATTCTTTGCGGATACGACATTCCTCTCTGGCTCCGTGATCACAAAACGTGATGTTTTGGATAAAGATGATGGCGGTGTTTCCAACACAGAAGACTTCTCTTCCTTTGTTGTGTCATTGTCAGGTGAAGATTTAGCGGGTGTGGAAAATCTATACTACACGCTTGGTTATCGTAACCAATCTGAAGGCGATGTAGACACAGGCGGCGATAATGAAACCGGGTTTGTTGTCACATTGGGCCATAACTTTGCCGTGAGTGAGCGTGTTGAAATGGATGCTCTTGTAGAATATGTCGACATTAATAATTTCGAAGCAGGCACGGATGATAACCGTTATTTGACGACCAGTTTGATCACAACGATTGATGATCAGTGGAACGTAACGGCAAGCTATACATCACGTGACATCGACAGCACAGCCGGTGATTCAGATGACCATCTGTTCCAGCTGTCCGGTGGTTATGATTTCGGTCAAGGCACAACGGCGGAAATCGGTTGGCGTAATGCTGAAGAAGGTAATGTAGATACTGACATTGTTGGTGCACTCGTTCGTCACACATTTGAATTTTAAGAGAGAAAGACTTTATTCATGAAAAAGACAATCCTAACCTTGGCTGTTGGCGTATCGCTTGGTGTTTTGAGCGGCATGGCGCATGCGGAAGGCAAGCATGACCATGATCACGCCCACGCACATGATGATATCACAGTAGAATCTGTGATCAGCAGTTACGCTGAGCTTGTGCATACCAATTACGATGCGGCCTATAACGATGCGTTGAAATTGCAAACTGCCATTGATGCGTTGTTGGCGGAGCCGAATGATGACACGTTAAATGCGGCGAAGCAGGCGTGGTTGGTTTCCCGTGATTCATACGGCCTGACCGAAGCGTTCCGCTTTTATGAAGGCCCGATTGATTTCGCCGATGAGCAAGGCAATGAAGGCCCCGAAGGTCGTCTGAATGCATGGCCTATGGACGAAGCATATATTGATTATGTGAAGGGTAATGACAAGGCCGGATTGGTTAATAATCCTGGTGTTGCCATCACAAAGGAAGCGTTGACGGATAAGAACCAAGCTGATGACGAAGCCGAAGTGTCCACCGGATATCATGCCATTGAATTCCTGTTGTGGGGGCAGGATCTTAGTTTGGAAACTGCGGGCATGCGCCCGGTTTCCGATTACGCCAAAACAGAAGGCAACAAACGCCGCCGCCAGTATTTAAAGGTGGTTACGGATTTGCTTGTTGATGATCTGAAATTCTTGAGCCAAGAATGGGCACCCGATCAAGATAATTACGCCCAAAAATTTGTACAGGATAAGGATGCGTTATCCAAAATCTTGACAGCTTTGGCCACGCTGAGCGGTTTTGAGCTTGCCTCTGAACGCATGGCAACGGCGCTTGACTCGGGTGATCAGGAAGACGAGCATTCTTGTTTCTCTGATAACACGCATAATGATTTCATCTATAACGCACAAGGCATCATGAATGTGTTCTTTAATGCCGGTATTTATGAATATCTGGAAACCAAGGATCATGAATTGGCAGAAGAGTTAGAGCATCAAATTCTGGACACTAAAAAGTTTTTGGCGGCGTTGCCCCATCCGATTGATCGTGAAATCCTCAGCACGCCTGCGGATAGTGAAGCACGTAAGAAAATGGAGTTGGCGATTGCCTCCTTGCAAAAGCAAGCCGATCTCTTTAAAAAAGCCGGAACCGTATTAGGGATAGAGGTTTCCATTAACGAGTAAGCAATGCGCAAAAAGCATTTTATCTTAGCGATAATCGCTTATGTGTCCTTCTGGGGTGTCGTCGATGCCGCGAAGGACACATATGTTTCTGCCGTTTCCGATAGTCCTCTATCGGGCGGGGAGACGACTGTGTTTAATACGTCTCGTGATGCCTTTGCCAAGCCTGCGAAAAACCTACCCACCACCGATTTACGCGCCTTCACATTTGGTAATAAAATGTTCAACACCAAATGGGTGACGGCGCCGGCCTCGGTCACATCTTTGGATGGTTTGGGGCCGACCTTCAACCGTAAATCCTGCGCGGCGTGTCATTTCAAGGACGGGCGCGGTAGACCGCCTCTTGATATAAATGAACCCATGAAATCCATGTTGGTACGCCTTAGTATTCCCGGTATGGCAGAAAATGGCGCCCCGATGCCGCACGCTGCCTATGGCGGTCAATTAAATGATAGTGGCATTAATGGTGTTCCCGCGGAAGGCGTTGCTAAAATCACGTATGAGGATATAGAGGGGCGTTATCCTGATGGTAGGCCTTACAGCCTGCGTAAGCCAATTTACGAATTTAAGGAATTGGCCTATGGGGAATTGGGGAGTGACATTATGTTTTCCCCGCGCGTTGCCCCGTCTGTTTATGGCTTGGGGCTTTTGGAGGCCGTGCCAATGGTTACCATCCTTTCTAACGCCGATCCGGATGATAAAGACGGCGATGGTATTTCAGGGCGTCCGAATTATGTATGGGATGTTGTGAATAATAAAAAATCGATCGGGCGTTTTGGTTGGAAGGCGAATGTTGCCACATTGCAAGAGCAAGATGCGGGCGCGGCGCTTGGCGATATTGGTATCACAACGTCTTTGTTCCCTGATGAAAACTGTACCAAGGCGCAAGATGAATGCGGCACGGCCATCAATGGCGGGCAACCTGAAATGTCAGATATGCAGCTTGAAAAACTAACCTTTTACGTCAGTACGTTGGCCGTTCCTGCACGCCGCAAAGTGGATGACCCCGTTGTGCAAGCGGGTGCGCGTTTGTTTGAGCGTGCCCAGTGCGCCAGTTGCCACACACCGCAAATGCGTACAGGTGAGCATGATATCGCCGCGCTGTCGCGTCAGAATATTCAACCGTTTTCGGATATGCTGCTCCATGATATGGGGGACGGCTTGGCCGATAACAGGCCTGATTTCGAAGCTACTGGCACAGAATGGCGTACGCCGCCGCTGTGGGGGATTGGCCTTGTGAAAACGGTCAACAAACACACCAACTTCCTGCATGATGGCCGCGCCCGTAATCTGGAAGAGGCGATCCTGTGGCATGGCGGAGAGGCGGCAGGATCCAAAGAAGCGTTCAAAGCCATGAGTAAAGATGAACGCGCTGCGCTGATTACGTTCCTGAAAAG
>CAXHFH010000016.1:0-28923 GCA_964015995.1 uncultured Alphaproteobacteria bacterium | reverse complement strand
TCAGATGTGTATAAGAGACAGCACCCAAGGGTCTGTCCTGCGCAGCAATGGACAACAAATCGCTTGCATCACTTTTACCGAAGTGGCCGTTGAAGAAATTCGCGGCGATGTCGGGACTGACGAATTATTCCACGTTTCCACGATACACAGTTTCCTCTGGACGCTCATCAAGCCATTTCAGAACAATCTTCGGGAATGGGTTAGCAACCGATTGCGCGAGAAAATTGTCGAAGAGCAAGAGAAGATCGATAAACCGCGAACAAGAGAAGCCACGAAAGTCCGTGCTGCGGAAAACATTGAACGGTACCATCGACAGCTTGCAGAAATCGGTG
The DNA here is from genome assembly GCA_964015995.1 of uncultured Alphaproteobacteria bacterium. Lineage (GTDB taxonomy): Bacteria > Pseudomonadota > Alphaproteobacteria > Micavibrionales > Micavibrionaceae > UBA1672. The sequence continues at coordinate 28,591 of CAXHFH010000016.1, read as the reverse complement.
CAGTGAAAAGCTTCCGGTACGGAACTGGCAGTGACTACTCGAACGGTGTCCTCGGCCACAGCGATATCCTGAAGATGGGCCCCGAGTTCATTGCCGGACATGCATTGATGCAGACCGTTCTTACTAGGCGCTTTCCAGTCATCTTTGTCGATGAAAGTCAGGACACTAACCCAGCTTTTGTGGATGCCCTGCGCCAAGTCGCGCTCGCTGTTCCGGTAGACTTTTGTCTCGGATTCTTTGGTGATCCAGTTCAGAAGATTTACATGCAAGGGGCCGGACCCATTCCGCCTGAAGAAGAATGGGGGACGTTTGAAAAGCCTGAGAATTTCCGATGTCCACAGGCCGTGCTCCGCGTCATTAACCGGATCAGGGCGGAAGATGACCAGCTTGAGCAAACACGAGGACGCCACACTACGGTTAATGGGGGTGACACTCCCGTCGAAGGATCAGCCAGAGTATTGATTTTGCCTGCTGATGATAGGCGGCAAGAACGCCTGGAAGAAGCGCGTCGCTGGCTGGCCGATCAAGATGATGACGATGGCTGGTTGGAGGAAGAAGACGAGGAAGCGCTGCGGCTCTTGGTATTGGTTCACCGGATGGCAGCGACCCGTCTAGGATTTCCGAACCTCTATAGCGCGCTCAATGACAAGGCACCCGAGAATTTAAAGTCTGGCCTGATTGATGGGACTGCCTGGGTGGTACGCCACTTCCTGTCCTACGTCCTGCCCGCAGCTCTGGCGCGTCACGAAGGGCGGGAATTCGAATTAATGCGCTTGCTTCGCAAGCACTGTCCACAGTTGCAGCCGGATGCTCTGGTTGCTGCAGACACCGCGGGACTTCTGAATAGCCTGCAAGTGCGGATTAGCGAACTGTTTGCGATGTTGGATGTCGAGAGCGGTGCGCGCGTCGGCGATGTCGTCCGTTTCATGAGGGACAACAACTTGATGGCTTTCGATGATCGCTACATTGATCTTATTGGTTTGCACGCAGGCACGGCAGATCCCGTCACCGAGCCAGCGACCGACAACGCCGCGCTTCGTTTCATGCAATGCGCCGCAATGGAGCTATGGGGATATAGAACATACATTGAGAAAATGTCTCCTTTCGCTACGCAGCAAGGCATCAAGGGAGCGGAGTTCGATAAGGTGATTGTTGTTGTTGACGATCAGGAAGGGCAAACCAACACCTTCTCCTACGGCAAATATTTCGGTGTAACACCACCATCGGATACCGACCGCGCAAATATTGCTGCCGGAAAAGATTCTGTCATCGATCGAACGCGGCGCTTGTTCTATGTATGCTGCTCGCGAGCCTTGTCCGACTTGGCCGTCGTCATCTTTGCAGACGACACGGCACAGATGCATGAGGCGCTTATCGCCAAGGGGTTTTTTGAACCTGAGAGCGTCCATATCGTTAATTGAAATTGGCACACTTTTCCGGTCTCTGCTCCCCGAACCAAGCTGACGGGTTCTCGACCATACGGCTTCAATCACATGCGTAAGACTTAGGGGCGTTGCCCCTCAGCGCACTTCGTAAAAAATAGACGATCTCCCGAGGCTCGCTTTGCTGCGCCCGCCGTCCATTTTTCAGTCCGTTTGCACACCCCCTGTTCGCCACGAGGCAGGGTTGCATTAGCAACCTCATTCCAAAGATCGTTTAGCTGGCTCAGGTTTCGGAGTATCGACATTCCGCTTCTCGATAAAGGCTTGTTTTTGTTTCTCACGGCTCTGCATCCGATCATATTTTTCAACGTCCCGCGTAAGCTCCATTTTTTGAGATGATGCGCGTTCTTCTTCTCTTTCTTTGACTTCATTAAATTTTCGACGCTGATCAAGTTGTCTGAATATCAGGGAATCCTTTTCGGCGCGATCTCGCAAATGAGCTTGATAGGCTTCATATTCGTTATCTTGTCGAATACGCTTGTTCTTGCCGCTTATCTTATCCCATAGGCCGCCAACACCGTCTCTAAAGCGTTCTTGCCTGGTTTTTGTCTCTTCAATTCGCCGCGCCTCAATATTTGAAAATAGCTGTTTTCGTTCGGATTGCTGGCGTTCAATCAGTGCCTGTTTGCGCTGCTCGAAAAACGTCTGTTGTTTCTGCTTTTTCTCAGCCAGCTCTTTGTTGAGGCGATCCATTGTTGACCGCATTTCAACCGCTATTTGCTGTTTTGCGGTTTGAATGTCGTGCAAGGCTTCCGGCTTACCTAGGCGGTCACGGATTTCATTCGTTTTTACGCCAAGCCACTTTTTGCCAAGCGAGTAGATTTCACCTTGACGATCAACCGCGACGTATCCCCGACGATCACCACGGGCGAGGGCATAGCCACGTTCTTTTAGAGCGTGGATGAAGGCTTTTTTGGAATCACTACTGGCCCAAGCATCTTGAAGGGCCGTTTTGATACCACTTGGGTCTTTCCCTTGTCGTTTGGCTTGTTGCCACTCAGCGAGTGTGAAGTTAATCGGATCACGGTGGTTTTTGCCTGTCAGGCCACGCGGCATTTTCCAGCCGTGTTCAAGGTAGAGTTCGCGAGAAACTTGCTGCAGCTTCTTATGTGTGAAGGAAAGTTGAACAGCCTTCATTTCGTCAGTGTCGATGCGAGACCAAACTGCATGGGCATGGCGACGACCATTCTTTTCATGGAATACGATTGCCCGAGGTTGGCCGACGAGGCCCAGGCGTTCTTCGGCTAGATCAATCGCGCTCTCAAAGTCCTGAGTTGTCACCGCCTCATTTTGAGGTGGGTTTACGGAAAGCGAGAAGAGGAATTGCTTGCATTTTGTTCCACGGCTCATGGCGTAAGCTTCGTTGAACGCCCCCGTGACGGTTTCAGATGAGAACCCGCGAACTTCGTGGACTTCCACATGCTCATTTTCAGGGGAAAGAAGGTGTGCGGCGAGGTTTCTAGCCCCGCTGCGCTGATTGCCTTTGAGGATCATTATTTGTCCTCCGGCTTAATCCCCAATCCTTTGACCAAGGTATGCCGCATCATTCGGATATCGGCGCAGGCTCTTTTCAGCTCTGCAAGCAGGTTCGGCGTCACGGGCAATGTGCCCTGATTAGCCGCCTTGGCGATTTGATTGAGGTTGGACGATAGGCGGGATTGCCCCAAAGCTCCCAAAATCTGGCTCAGGATGGCCTGATCAGCAGATGGCTTCCGTCTAGTCTTTCGGGGAGATACATCCTCCCCAAACAGCCTGTAACGGATATATGCTGAGATTGAGCGTGTTCCGGCCTTTTCGCGCAGGATATCCCGTTCTTTTTCTGTCAGGCGGAGGGAGAACGGAGCGGGGCGCTTTCGAGGGATTGGAAGCGCCGCTGCCGATTTGAACGGTTCTGAGGGGTTCTGGCCTGAAAACTTAATGAGGGAGCTTGTCATGGGGACACCTCCTCAAAATCATAGTCACAGTCTTGGAGTTGGTCTTCCCAGTCTGTTAAAGTCTGGAAAAGCTGGTTCGAACATTCTTCGTCCAGCTCCACCATTTTATTTTCATCCGAAGTTTATTTTATCATAATAGAAATATGATTTTGGGCGCTCATATAATTATTCATGAAAAATAATTCAAAATATCCATACGACTATGTGGAATACCGAGAATATGGATTTCTGATTTTTTAATTTTGTAAAATAGAACATGCTTTTCTATCGTAATGCTTCGATAGTCCGTTTTAATATCATTACGCTCGCGGCCTATTTCAGGATTATCCAACAAACCATAAAATGCTTCTTCTATCTTTCCTAAATATATATCAGCTTGAGCGGCACCCCAGCTTTGAAGAGTATAGCTACGGATATCTTTTAAATCCCGTTTGGCTTGTGGGGAGACAATAATTCGATATTGAGACATTATGAGCGGATACCATCAAAGAAAGTAGAAACGTCTTCTTTGCTTTTTAGGGGGGAACCTTGGCCATTTACAATCTCATTTTCACCAGTTTGCAAGTGCATACGCAAACGATCTAGTTTCATCTGCATGACAATGTCCTGATTCATTTCCATGAAGCGAATTGCTTCACGAATAACTTCGCTAGCATTATTATACAAACCCGATTCAACCTTATTTTTGATAAGGCCTTCTAATTCTGGTGTTAAAGACACGTGCATGGTGTTACCTCATAATTGACTTGTTCATTATACAAACATTGTCAATCTTTGTAAAATATATCTTTCTTGAAAATATGCTCCCATCGTTCTAATATTCGGAATAATCGGTTCGAGGTCTCACCTGATACCTCCACCATTTCACTATTTATCTTCATGCAAATTAGCTTAAGGCTCACGATTTTAAAGAGTTAGCCAGCATAGCTATTCATCAATGGCATCATAGCCCTCCGTACTTAATTTTAACTCAACCTTGTAAGCGTAGAAGCTAAACCATACAAAGAAAAACAAGGCGCATACTTCTGATAGTGTAAATGCAATATTATGCATTAAACCATCTGGTAAAGTATAAGAGAGTCCTAAGAGCAGAGCTGCGAGTTCTGATGTTAAAAGGCTTGATACAGCTATCGCACCAAAGACGCATCGAATAGAAAGTTTGGTTAATAGGTTTTTGATCATTTCGTATCTCCTAAAATCAAAAGCTCACATTTTGAGTTTGATAAAACTTTGCGAAGACCGCTATCGATCTCATCATCGTTTAACGCATAGTTAGGGATCTCTATTGCGATAGCCCGCATCTGTTCTTTATTTATATGGGTAAAAAGATTTTGAAGGCGCTGTTCACGGTGCTGCTCAATTTTAATCTTTTGCCGTAAATTATATCTTTCCAGTAGAGTCTCAATTGACTGTTTAACATTCATATATGCACGCTCCAGATACTTCCGATGCAGCCTAAAGATAAAGCGTTGCATGCGGAAATATTCATCAAGAAACACATGAATAGTTTCAATCTTATTGCCTGTATATGGCACAAGAATATTCAACATTTGAACAACGGCGTCAGGTTTTTCTGCATAAATAGAGATACTATTATAATCGTTATCAGGCTTATTGTTCGGTATAATTAAGACAGGATAACTTGATTGTAATATCAAATTTTCGACAGTACTTAGTATAAAATCAGGGGCATCTCTATTTTGAGAGGATTGACCGATAAGAGCCATATGAGGCTGTAGATGATTCATATATAAGTCAATTTGCTCATGAATATGACCGCCATCTGCAATATGAATTTTGAATGGCACGTCATTTTTATGGCCTGATTTTTCAATATATTTTTCGATCCATTTTCGACATTTTTTTTCCTCTATTAGGAAAATATCATCATTGGGTTCAAATCTTACAACGTACAAAACGTGTAATATGTGGAGCTCTGACTTGGTTTTTGACGCTATTTCCAATGCGCGGTCGAGTAAAATTTTATTTTCTTTGGAGAGGTCTGTAGCGACTAAGATACTATTCATGACAGATCCTCCCATGTTAAATGAGAAGAATAGTTCATTGTTTTATTCCTTACATAAATTCATAATACCCACACATATCGCAGCATTAATGACTTAATGCCGGTACGCGCAGACTAAAGGGGTTATGCAAGGGTGATTGGGGGAGCTCGTGGCTTATGTGCTATTAAAAATAGTCTTGATTTAGTGATCGGAGAAAATGTTTGTAAAAGCTTTCTGTGCTTTTCTGCATCACGATTATAATAAGACTTAATAATTTCGTCGGGTGAAACATAGATAGAATCATCACCGCTATTATCTAAATTGTTTACCTTCTGTGTACGTATAGAAAGTTTAAATTGATAAGTCGCTTTTATAAGCGGTAAATTTGATGGTGACTTGGTATTGAAGGTGGTTTGCCCATTGGTATTGGGAGCTTCTAGATGTATGCTTTGTAAGGTAAAAAATAGAGACAGGCACAAACAGAGGCAACACACTAAGAAGCGGTTGTTTTTATGTAGTAACTGAACATAGTTATTATTCAACATATAAAAATATCTTCTATCCATGTGATAGCAAGCATAACAAGTCTGAAATATATATAATCAGAGTTGTGTAGTAATAGGAAGCTGCTATTTTTTTAAATAACCTAAGCAGGGTTTTCTAGTGTAATCATATATTCCTAAAATATGGTAACGTCTACACAAGGGCAAAAATCAGTATAAAAAAAATTGAACTATAATCTTTTACTGTGTTTTATTATCTTATACTCAACTGTTTTCTAAGGATCACGAACGATAGACACTCTCATTTTATTCATTAGCACCGTCGTTTTCTTGGGCTTTATGCTTGTTCCTCTCTCCAAGCGTTTGGGGGCCCCCATTCTGCTTATAATTTTAATTGGTGGTATGCTCGTCGGCGAAGATGGGCCGGGTAATGTTGATTTTGATAATTTTGAATTCGCCTACTCACTAGGCAGTATTGCATTGGCGATCATACTTTTTGCCGGTGGCCTCGAAACAAAATTGAAAGCATTAAAGGGCGTGCGCGCAGTTTCCATTTTTCTTGCATCGTTTGGGGTTCTTCTTACTACAGGCATCGTTGGCTTTGCGGCCTCTTATATTCTAAATATTCCGATTGAGCATGGCCTGCTTTTGGGCGCGGTTGTTGCATCAACAGATGCTGCGGCAACATTTATGCTTATACAGCAAAGCCAAATCAATCTACCGCCGCGTATTTCAAATACGCTTGTTTTAGAGTCCGGCATCAATGACCCGATGGCCATTTTTTTAACCATCGCATTGACGGCTCTGGTTAACCAAGGTGTTCAAATTAGTGGCGATACAACATTAACGTTCCTGCCTTTATTCATACAACAAATTGGAATAGGTGCCGCTTTTGGTGTTGTTGGCGGAATTGGCCTTACGAAAATTCTTGATCGCATTCAACTCCCTATCGGGCTATACCCGCCTATGGCTCTGGCGGGCGCGATGGCCATTTTCGGTGCGACCTCTATTTTAGGTGGCAGTGGCTTTCTTGCGATTTATCTGTGCGGACTGATCATCGCAGATCAACTAAAACGATCCGCCGCGCGCATTTTAAATTTTAGTGAAGCCCTTCAATGGCTGAGTCAAATTGTTCTGTTTTCTATGTTGGGATTACTTGTCACGCCGGGTGATTTGCCTGACATTGCCGTTCCGGCGTTGATGATTGCATTTGTTCTGATGTTTTTTGCACGTCCGTTCGCTGTGGCCATCTGTGCGATACCTGCGCGCTTTTCTATCAAAGAAACGATCTATTTAAGTTGGGTTGGCTTGCGCGGTGCGGTGCCCATTTTCTTAGCCATACTTCCGGTTATAACCCCAGGGCCAATACAGACAGACTTTTTCAATATTGTCTTTATAATCGTGGTTGTTTCTCTTGTATTGCAAGGCTGGACGGTTGCGTCTTCCGCGAAGTGGTTAGGGCTTATAGAGAAATAAGCAACATTTCCCCTTCGCCTAAACCTTTCAATAATGGGTTTGAGATTACACCGTGATCAGGTTGCCGGATGTTTCCAGAGCGTTTTCATCGGTAAGGCCGGTTGCGTTGTATAGGGTTGCGACCTGCACGAAGTTATCCGCGCCACCATCAACATCGACAGAAACAACGCTATCTGTGCCGTTATCAGTGATTTGCACGAAGTCGTTGATAGCATCTGTGATAGGGTCATATCCAATGAGTAGATCAGAGATATCCAAAATATCGCCATCGGCAAGATTAAAATCATGGACGTGATCGGCGGACGCAAGATCATCAAAAACGAATGTGTCTGCGCCATTGCCACCAAAGAGAAAGTCTATGCCAGAACCACCATATAGAACGTCATCACCATCAAGTCCGTAAATCACGTCATCGCCGCCATTACCGTATAGAGATTGTGATGCAACTGTGCCTGTTACAGTTTCGTCGGCGCCAGTGCCCGGCTCATGGATTGTAATATTTCTAAAGAAGCTATTACTTGCACTGCTAGCGTCATCATCATTTACAAAGAAGAGTCTGCTAAAATTACCAGCGTAGAAATCACCGACATTAATTTCGAAATGCACCCATTGGCCTTCGTTACCCGCGTAATCATTGTAATCGGTGCGTCCCCAATTTTGTGAACCGTAAACTTTGAACGTATAGGTGCTGCTGATACCGTCATCCGTATCAAAGCCGATACCATGAATTTCACCGCGTACAGTCGACATGAAGTCAAATTCCAGAACAGTGTCTGCCGTTACAGTATAGGGCAGCGTTATGTCTTTCCATGTGTTGCCTTCGATATGGATGGTGTCACCACCATCTTCGACCGTGTGTAGATCGCTTCTGTTTTGGCTGTTTCCACCATATCCCGTGATGGTCGCAGTATTGAAATCAATTTGTGTCGCTGTGTCGCGTTCGCTTAGGGCGATGATCACTTCTGATGTATCTTCGCCGCCGCGGTTATCCTGTAGGGTATAGCTAAAGCTATCTGCGCCTGAAAATCCGGCCATCGGTACGTATGTGAAATCACCATTATCAAGAACGGTTACGATTCCACCATTATCAGAAAGATATGTTCCGGCAAGTACGTTCAATACACCGCCATCGCCATCGATATCGGCGCCATGTCCGTTATCTGTGATAAGGTTACCCGCGATGATTGCGCCTTGGTTTCCGAAGAAAATATCAAGGCCGGCAAGAGGATCAACATTCGCGGGCTCTATTGGTTCTGATGTTTGAGCATTATTACCGCCATTATTGAATGTATTCACAATAACGGGTGCGGTGTATGTGAACTCTACGTTATCTAAAGTACCGCCGGAATTAAACACATTACCGATTTTTTGTGATAGGGCGTAAGCTTCGAGCATCGGCTTGTCTGTTATGCCAATGGAGCCACCTAAATAATCTAAAGATGTTTCTGAAATTGCACTCGTGGCGGTTGTTTCAGAATTTGAGGCATCTGATTGTCCATCGTTATTACTCTTTAAGACTTTATCGTCGTCATCTTCTTTTTCGCCAGCGGAAGGTTCGTAATTCTCTAAGTGTTCGTCAAAGCTCTCAGAGTCTTGAGGTTCATCTTCTGAATCGATGTTTTCCTCTTCTTCTTTGCCGCTGTGTGTTTCCAACAGGGCAAGGGTAGCGTCGATGGCATCACCGGAAAGTTGACCATTATCAAACAGGGAAAAGTCGATATTACCTGAGGCAGCAATACTCTTTACAAGGGCGAGAAATTCATCGAATGCCATCCCTGTTACTTTTTCTATATAGTCCTGAGTATAATGATACTGCATAATAAACTCCTAAATACCTATCCTTTGGTATATATTTTGGCAGAAAACTGCCGTCTACAGTTCTATAGTAGTAATAATTTACTTAAAATTTTATGAATTTTTTGAGTATCATGATACTTTTTTTATGTAATTAAGTAGCATTGTGTATTCTCTGACGTTTTATTTTGAGGGATAGTCAAGCAATTAAGAATGTGATCTATAAAGATCTATGACAGATGCGACCCAAAAAACATTCATGCCGTTTAAAGAGTTTATAGCGCTGATGGCGCTTCTGATGTCGGTTACAGCCCTTTCTATCGACGCGGTTATGCCGGCCTTATCTGTGATGGGTAAAGATTTGAACGCCGTGGGTGAAAACCAGACTCAGTTGGTGATTAGTGTTCTTTTCTTGGGTTTTACCTTCGGGCAGCTTATTTATGGCCCTATTTCTGACAGCTTCGGTCGTAAGCGCGCAGTTTACATTGGCCTAACTATATTTTTAATCGGCAGCACACTTAGTCTTTTTTCGGCAAGCTTTGAAACTATGTTGATGGGGCGAATGCTTCAGGGGTTTGGTGCGGCGGCTGCGCGCGTGATCAGCGTGGCTATGATTCGCGATCAATATAGTGGTCGTGATATGGCGCGGGTGATGTCCTTTGTTATGGCCGTGTTCATCCTTGTTCCGGCCTTGGCCCCCAGTATCGGGCAGCTCATATTATATGCCGCGAGTTGGCGTTTTATTTTTGTGATGTTTTTAGTCGCTGCGTTGGTGGCGATGGTCTGGATGTATTTCCGTCTGCCTGAAACATTGATTAAAGAAAAGCGCATTCCCTTCAGGGTTGGTCCGATTTGGAGCGGTGTTAAGTTTTCTGTTACCAATAAAACCACATGCGGCTATGCCTTATGTGCGGGTATTATGTTTGGAGCATTCATCGGATATCTAACCTCCGCACAGCAAATTTTTCAGGATTTTTATAAGGTCGGCGATATGTTTGCGCTTTATTTTGCTGTTTTGGCCTTGGCTGTCGGTGGGGCATCCTTTGCCAATTCTGCGGTGGTTAAGCGGTTCGGTATGCGTTGTATATGTAGGGTTTCAATTTTATGTATCATGAGTTTCGCAGGTGTCTTTTTACTTTGCTCAATGATAACGGATAATCAAGTGCCATTTTGGGGCTTTATGATATTTGGATTTATGACATTTTCGGGTTTTGGCTTTTTGTTTGGTAACTTAAACGCCATAGCGATGGAGCCTGTTGGGCATATTGCAGGTGTTGCTTCGGCCTTTGTTGGTGCTTTTTCATCTGCAATTTCAGTTGTTGTGGGCAGTCTTATCGGGCAATCCTTTAATATGACGCTTATTCCGCTATCGATGGGTTTTCTTCTTTGCAGTGTTGCGGCATTTATCTTACAGCTCTGGCTTGATAAGGGTATTGACGATTCTGTACCAAAAGCGGCAGATAAGCAGGCCGTTTGACGTTATCCACATGATGGCGGCGCTTTTTACGCGTAAAAACCGCTTTATCTTCCTTGTTCGCTATGGTAAATCGTTGCGATAGAGTGAATGGGCTAGTAATATGGCTTTTCGTTCTGTATAAGAAACACAAGTTTATAAATTGAAGGTAAGGAATAGATATGAGTGATATTGCCGATCGCGTTAAAAAAATCGTTGTTGAGCATTTGGGCGTAGAAGAAGACAAAGTTGCCGAAGGCGCAAGCTTCATCGATGATCTTGGTGCAGATTCACTGGACACAGTTGAATTGGTTATGGCGTTTGAAGAGGAATTCAGCATTGAAATTCCGGATGATGCAGCAAAAGACATCCAAACTGTTGGTGATGCTGTTAACTTCATCAAAGCTAACGCGAGCGAATAATTCAGGCCACTCGCCTGTAATTTTACCTCATATATTTCAGCCCGCATCGCGGGCTGTGATTGTATCTAGGTCTATAAATACAAGGAATAATCGAAATGAGTGAATTAAGACGTGTTGTGATTACCGGAATGGGTATGGTTTCCCCGCTAGGCTATGGCGTAGAGCATAACTGGAATGCGATTACGAATGGCAAAAGTGGTATCAAGAAAATCGAAGATTTCGATGTGTCTGACATCACGTCGCAAATTGCGGGTATTATTCCTAAGACAAAAGATGAAAATCCGCAAAATGGCGAATTTAACGCCGATTTATTCATGGCGCCGAAAGAACAGCGCAAGGTCGATGTGTTCATCACCTATGGTATTGCGGCTACGGAAGAAGCTTTGCAAGACGCAGACTGGAAACCGACTGATGAAGAATCGCTCAACCGTACGGGCGTTTTAATCGGATCAGGTATTGGTGGCTTGGATGAGATTTACAAAACATCCACGATTTTGAATGAGCGCGGACCGCGCCGTATTTCTCCGTTTTTTGTACCTGCGGCTTTGATTAACCTTACCTCTGGTCAGGTTTCTATCAAATATGGTTTCCGCGGGCCGAATCACTCGGTTGTGACGGCGTGTGCGTCCGGTACGCATGCCATTGGTGATGCAGCGCGATTGATTGCACTGGATGATGCCGATGTTATGGTTGCAGGCGGCGCAGAGGGCGCAGTTTGTCGCCTCGGTGTTGCAGGGTTTGCGGCGGCGCGTGCGTTGTCTACGGGCTATAATGACGCCCCGCAGGATGCTTCGCGTCCGTGGGATGAAGGGCGTGATGGTTTCGTCATTGGCGAAGGTGCAGGGATCGTGGTTCTGGAAGAATACGAACATGCCAAAAAACGCGGTGCGAAAATCTACGGTGAGGTCATTGGCTATGGTCTGTCCGGTGATGCGCACCATATCACAAGCCCTGCCGAGGATGGCAATGGCGGTTACCGCGCCATGGAAGCAGCACTCAAGCGTGCGAAGCTGAACCCTGAGGATATTGATTACATCAACGCGCACGGTACATCCACACCTGTGGGTGATGGCATTGAATTTGGCGCAGTAAAGCGTTTATTCACGAACGCCTTGGATACAGTTTCCATGTCATCAACGAAATCGGCGATTGGGCACTTGCTCGGGGCGGCGGGCGCAGTTGAGGCTGTGTACTCTGCCAAAGCGATAGAAACAGGCGTATTGCCGCCAACACTGAACCTTGAAAACCCGTCAGAGAATTGTCAGGGCATGGATTTAGTGCCGAAAACTGCGAAAGAGAAAACGGTGAACACGGTTCTGTCGAACTCCTTCGGGTTCGGTGGTACGAACGCATCGTTGATCCTACGCAGCGTATAAAAAAAGCGGAGGCATCTTTATGCGGTTTCTAAAGCTTCTTTTTACCCTTTTTATCTACGGAATTACGCTTGCGGCGCTTGGCGCGGCGGCGGGCGCGGGTTATGTGGCGTATATGTATGAGAAAAAAGGCCCGCTAGAAGAGGCCACGCTTGTACAAATTCCGCATGGCACATCTATTCGCGGTGTTGCTGAAATCCTTTTATCTGAAGGTGTTTTGAAGGATAAAAACGATGCGACTGTTTTCCACGTGAGCGGCCGAATATCCGGCGATGCGTCCAAGCTCAAGGCGGGGGAGTATGAGATAGAGCCTCATGCGACCATGGGCGAGGTCATGGTGCAGTTGATTGAAGGAAAAACCTTCACACGGCAAATCACCATTCGTGAAGGGCTGACCAATCATGAGGTTGCCGATATTTTACTGGCGCAGGATGATTTGGAAAAGGTGAAGGTTGAAATGTTGCCCGAGGGGCGCTTGCTGCCTGAAACATACAGCTACGCGCTGGGGGATAGTAACGCCGACATCATCAACCGTATGGCAAGTGCACTGGATAAGGTTTTGGATGAGGCATGGGCAAAGCGCGCGGATAATCTGCCGATCAAAACCAAGGAAGAGGCTTTGGTGCTCGCCTCTATCATTGAAAAAGAAACCGCAGTCCCCTCAGAGCGCAGACGCGTGGCGGGTGTGTTCATCAACCGTTTGCGTAAGGGGATGCTCCTCCAGACGGATCCGACGGTGATATATGCATTAACATTGGGCAAACATGAGAATGAGGGGCAGGGGCCGTTGGGGCGTAGGTTGCTCACGAAGGATTTGAAATACGATTCCCCCTATAACACCTATTTATATGCAGGATTACCGCCCGGCCCGATTGCGAACCCCGGCAAGGCGTCGATTGAAGCCGCCCTAAACCCTGAAGATCATAATTACATCTATTTCGTGGCGGATGGCTCCGGCGGGCATGCCTTCGCCAGAACCTTGAACGAGCATAACGCCAATGTGGCAAAATGGCGGAAGATTAGGAAAGCGCAGTAATCGTGAAATACTTAATTCCTGACGAAAACGGTATTTTAAACACGAAAAAATATTTTGATTACATTCATAGTATCAAAGAAAAGGTGCCAAAGTCTGTATATGACTTTGCAAGCAATGATGATCATTATAATCTTTTATCTCACGATAGTTTGCATGATGCTTGGCTTAATTTTTTTGAAATTCGCGAAGATGCTTCAGGAGCTCGATCCGAAAACCGAAAGGCTATTGTAAACATCGAGTTATTGGCGCCGTTTCACGATAAAAAAATACACCTAAAATACAAGATTGTTAGGCGTGTAAGCATTGAGCAAAAAGAATGTAATGTGGCAGATGGTCATGGGGATTTGTTAATCCATGAATTTAGGTTAGGAGAAGAGTCTTCGATTATTCATGAGATCGTATTTGATCACGGAGGTACGTACTTAATTGAATTTGAAGATTTTGAATTCAATTACGAAGATATATAACTAATCCTCATCGCTCTTATCTTTATCCGCTTTCCTTACATATTTCTTCTGATAATAGGTGCCGCCGGAACTGCCGCCGGTAGAGCTATTCCCCCCCATGCCCATTGATGGTGTGTTGAGCTGTTGGTTGGCTTTTTCGTGTCCTGCTTCCATGCCGTGACGGCGGGCGAGGTGATGGGCGAATTCCAGTGATGCGGGCGCGGCGTCCCCTAAAATACAGCCTGACGTATCCTCATTCCCTGCATCGGCGCGGTGAACGGGCTGCCCCAGAATACAGTTTTTGACGAAGTAATAAAATGCGGCGAGCGGTTTTTGCGGCGACTTCACGTTCTCGAACGCCTCGGCGCGATATGGATCATCCAAAAACATCAACGGCACCTGATAAGCTTGCGCGATGCGGCCATCTGTGACCGAACCAATATGAATCTGCGGGTTGGAATCCAGCATGGCGTAGAATTCTTCCTCCACGGGGATGTTCATATCCAGATGATCCATATCAGCGAACTCAAGCGAAAGCATGCCGTTATCCGTATCGAACAAAACGCCAATCGCCTTTTTTACCAGATTGCTGTTGCTGAGCAGTCCGGCTTCGCCCTGTGGTGTGACCAACAGATCAATATCCATGGATTATGCTGTCCTTCTTAAAATCCGCTAATATGAGCACAATAGCAGAGAATGCGCTAAACCGACAATCGCAATCGACCATAAAAAAAGGGGCGCAAACGTTCGCCCCTCGTACTAACGATAATTCGTTTTTCTCTAGCGATCCAAACGCGCGAAGTCATCCGCACTCAGGATATAGGTCGTGTCCGTTTCCACGCCTTCAAATGCGCCATTGGCATCAAAGATTGAATCTGTGCTGATCTGCATTGTTGCACGCTCTTGCAAGCCTTGCATGACGCGTTCTACATCATCCAGTTTCATGTCTGCTTCACGGCGTTCGATGAATTCCGACCCTGCAATCGCGCCTAATGTGAGCACGCCCGCAATCGCGCCAAAATCCAACATTCTCGATATCGTTTTTTCTGTTCCGTCTTGTTCAGGCATTTTTTTCTCCGTCATAATTTGCTTGAATTATTAAGATATTAAATATTAGAAAAAAGTAAATCAACAAAAAACGTACTAAAAGTGTACCCTTTCGCCATTTAACGTAAAAAAAGGGGAGCGTTTTGCCCCCCTTAATAAAAATTGTTAAATCAGACTTTAAACTTTTAATGCTGCCGGATCGGCAATTTCCTTTAAGGATGCTTCAAGATTTTGCGCGGTGGCGGCGTCTTCTTCTGCGCCAGCCATAACGGCCTTGATTTCTTGCTCAACGCCCGCTTGCGTGCGATCGGCAACCTCTTTTGTGCTGATCACTTCACGTTCGGCGATTTCCTGTGCGGCAATTTGTACCACTGCAACGCGCCCAAGTGCCGTGGATTTTGCGTTTGCCTCTTCTGACATTGCCGCTGTGCTGTGTCCGAGTGTGTTATATCCATCCGCTTGCGCGATGAATGTTTCGGCTTGGCCTGTGTGTGCGTTGTAAACTTCTTCGCTCGCGGCTGTCTCTGCGCCCGCATAGCTTTGATCGGCTGCACCTTCGCTGACGGTTTGGGCGACAAAATATTCACCGGCTTTGCTTGCGCTTTCCATGCCTGTTGTTTGTAGGCTCTCGGCGGAAGCGACGGTTGCTGATATTTCCTCATCATTTACAACAGCAATGGCTTCTGGTTCCATTGTTGCTTCTATGATTACTTCAACCGGATTAGCTGGTAATGGTGCTGTCATTATTTTATTCCTTTTTTGTTTTTACGCTGCGCGGCACATAAAGCGCACATATTCGCAGGCTTTTAATTTTTTACCTTCATAATACCCTACCGCACAGAATAGTTGATTCTCGATCTTTTTGCAAAGTTCACGGCTTATTGAACAGTTTGGTTTCCATATCTGAAGATCGGGTTTAAAGACAAAGGTGATCTCGCCATTGTTGGAATTCACAACAATTTGGCTGATTTCTTTTTTAAACTCACCGTGGCAGGTAAAAACCACATGTCCCTTTTTGGACACAAAAAGCTCAATATCCATAAATTAGATTTCCCGAAAATCAATTCACCCTTTTGATACACAGATATATGTTTTATCAATAAAGGTAAAGAGACTTAAGGCAAAAGCGAAGAACCCTTTATGTGCGGAATAGCCGGACTTTATACATTTGATCCCAGACCTGATCGTGCGGCATTGCATCGTACGGTTACGAGGATGACGAACGCGATTGAAACGCGTGGCCCCGATAGTCACGATGTGTGGCAAGAGCCTGATGTCCCCCTGGCGATGGGGCATAGGCGTCTTTCGATTATTGATTTATCGCCTGCGGGCAATCAGCCGATGGAGTCCGCATCAGGGCGATATATGATTGTCTATAATGGGGAGATATATAATTTCAAATCCATTCGCGCGGAATTGGAATCTATGGGCGATATTAAATTTCGCGGCGGTAGTGATACAGAGGTTTTTTTAGCCGCGGTTGAACAATGGGGCGTTAAAGCCGCCTTAGATAAAATAAACGGCATGTTTGCCTTTGCGCTATGGGATCGTAAAACACAGGCCTTGTATTTGGTGCGCGATCGCATGGGTAAAAAACCGCTTTATGTTGGATGGGCGGGGAGTGATCTTGTTTTCGGATCAGAACTAAAAGCCTTGTGCGCGCATCCTGACTTTCGCCGTGATGTTAGCCGCCCTGCGATAACATCCTTTATGCGTTTCGGCTATGTGCCTGCACCGCTCTCGATCTATCGTGATGTGCGGCAATTACCGGCGGGTATGATGATGGCGATTGATATGCGGATGCTGCGTGCAGGGCAGGATTTAAAACCTCTGATGGAGCCGTATTGGAGCCATAAAGATGCGTTGATAGAAGCGCGAGACAACCCAATCGAAAACACGGATAACGTTGTTGAGGAATTTGAAAAGCTGCTCTCGCAATGTGTGGAAGATCGGATGATCTCCGATGTGCCATTGGGGGCGTTTTTATCGGGCGGCATAGACAGCTCGACGATTGTGGCGTTAATGCAAAAACATTCGTACAGGCCAGTAAAAACCTATTCCATTGGTTTCGAGGAGGCGGGGTTTAACGAAGCCGCGCAAGCCAAGGCCGTGGCTGAGCATTTAAAAACTGATCATCATGAACTTTATATCAAGCCTAAAGATGCGCTAGAAGTGGTGTCGCAACTTCCCCGAATTTACGATGAACCTTTTGCCGACGCATCCGCGATCCCGACTTATCTGGTGTCACGATTTGCGCGCGAAAGTGTCACGGTGGCTTTATCGGGTGATGGTGGTGATGAAATGCTCGGTGGGTATAACCGCCATATCACAGGGCCGAAGGCATGGAGCACGGCCAACGGTATTCCACCAAATTTGCGCGGTCCCTTTGGCAAGATGATCAAAACCATTCCAACTGGTGTGTGGTCTGCAATGCGTCCAACGCGTCCGCAATTCGGATCACACATGCATAAATTCGCCGATATCATGGGTAAATATACGCAAGGGGATGTCTATCTCAGCTTGGTGAGCAAGTGGTCTAAGCCGCGTTCCTGTGTGACAGACGGCTATGAAGAAATGATCCCGCTTGTTGATCCAGATATGCAAATTGATGATTTATCCTTTGCTGAAGAAATGATGTATTGGGACGCGCTGACATATCTGAATGGTGATATCCTGACCAAGGTTGATCGTGCAAGCATGGCGGTGAGCCTGGAAGCGCGCGCACCTTTGCTCGATAGGCGCATATATGACTATGTCTGGCGCTTGCCGTTGGATGTGAAAATTAAGGGTAAAACGGGCAAGTGGTTGCTGCGGCAGGTTCTCAATAATCATGTGCCTGAAAGTCTGTATGATCGACCGAAACAGGGATTCTCAGTGCCGATTGGGGATTGGCTGCGCGGAGATTTGAAAGACTGGGCGGAAGACCTGCTTGATGAGTATGAGTTGCGCGAACAAGGCTTTTTGAATTATAAGCATATCCATGAATTATGGGATAAGCACCAAAAGGGGCGCGGAAACCATGCGGATCAGCTCTGGACAGTTTTGATGTTTCAGGCATGGTACAGGCATTGGGTTTTGGATGAAGGATAAATGAGCCAAAAGATTTTATATCTATTTGATGTGAGTGATTGGAACAGCCGGATGGCTGTGGCTTATGGCGCGCAGAAAAAAGGCATGGATGTCACCATTGGTTTGATTAACGGCGATGAAAGCGCGGCAGACAAAGCGCCTGATTTTAAAGTTGTTCCTATCCGAAGAAAAGGTGGAAATGTCAATGTTTTGGGCGCGGCGACGATGGTGCGCGATATTAATCGCCTGATCAAACAAGAAGATCCTGATGTTATTCATTCCGTGACCTTAAAACATGGTTTCCTGGCAGCGTTAGCGGCCTTTCCGTTTAAAGCAAAGCGCAAAATTCATACCATGGCGGGGTTGGGCTATACGTTTCGTAGTGATGAGATGAAATCGGCCGCATTGCGCGCCGCACTTACGCCATCACTTGGGATTGCGTTTAAACGCACAAACACCAAGATGATCTTTCAAAATTCTGATGATCTGGATTTATTTGTTCAAAAAGGTATCGCCAAACAAGAAGACTCGATTTTGATTAAAGGATCCGGTGTTTATCTGGATGAATTTAACGCGGCTAATAAAGTTGATGATGCCGATACACCCATTGTTTTGATGCCGACACGTCTTGTCCACGAAAAAGGCGTTGGCGTATTTATTGAAGCCGCGCGGATATTGAAAGAGCGTGGTGTAAACGCGAAATTTCAGGTTGCAGGTGGGGAGAACAATAACCCGAAAGCGATATCCGCTGATGAAATGCGTGAGATGGTCAAAGACGGTGCGGCAGAATGGCTCGGGCGCGTGGATGATATGCCCGATAGAATGTCTGGCGCGAGCTTGATTGTGTATCCATCTTATTACGGCGAGGGTATTCCGCGCGTATTGCTCGAGGCTTGTGCGGCAGGGCGCGCGATCGTAACCACGGATCATCCGGGGTGCCGTGAAGCTGTGGTAGATGGTGAAAACGGCTTGCTCGTGCCCATAAAAGATGCGCAGGCTACTGCGGATGCGATAGGTGCAATACTGGCCGATCCCGCGCTCAGGCAATCCATGGGTTATCAAAGCAGGCTCAAGGCTGAAAATGAGTTTGATATCAATATGATCGTTGATCAAACCGTCCATGTTTATGAAAGCGATAGCGCTGATATGGGGAAATGGGCGGACAATTTAAGCGCGGAAACTTGATAGGCTGCCTTATTTTATGTCACTATAGGGAAATAAACCCCAAGGGATATACACATTGTCTTCTAAGAAAAATAATTATCTAACAGGAAAATTACTGCTCGCTATGCCCACTATGGGCGATGCACGTTTTCATCGCGCTGTTATTTTTGTATGTGCGCATGATGAAGAAGGCGCGATGGGGTTGGTTGTTAATCATGCCATGCCGGGGATTGAATTTAATGAATTGATCGGTCAGTTGAAGTTGGAATCAGATATTAAGGTTGATTTTGAAAAACTGAATTTGCCCGTTATGTATGGCGGCCCCGTGGAGACCGCACGCGGATTTTTGCTCCATTCGGGTGACTTTGCCCGTGATGATACGATGCAAATCAACAAATCATACGGTGTTACCGGAACGGTAGATGCCCTTAAAGATATCGCAGCAGGTGACAATAAACCTGAAAATTTGATGTTCATATTGGGGTATGCTGGATGGGAAGCAGGCCAACTGGATGTAGAAATGCAGCAAAACTCATGGCTTGTCGTAGAGCCTGATCATGATCTGGTTTTTGGTGGTAATCCTGATGACAGATGGACGCAAGCTGTCAATAAACTCGGTATTGACCCAGGTATGCTTTCCGGCATTGCGGGCAGTGCTTAATTAAGCGACCAACCTGCCTTTAATCTTATCGAAATCTTCTAACTGACCGAGCGGGCCGAGTGCGGCCAAAGTAGGCGCGGACGTAAAGACTTGTTTCGCGACTTTTTCCAAAGATGAAATTTCAACCGCATTGATCGATTTTATAATGTCCTCAGGCGAGCGTATTTTCCCGCGCAATAATAGCCCTTTGGCATGCTGATTGGCGCGATTCATCATGGATTCACGTGCCATCAATACAGATGATCTGAGTTGCGCCTTTGCGCGTTCCAATTCCTGCGGCGTAATCGTAGAGCCGATTTTCATGACCTCATCACAAATAACGGGGATTAACTCTGGTAATTTATCCGGCCCTGTGCCTGCGTAAATGCCGAATTGCCCGTCATCACTATAGGATGAGTGGAAGCTATAGACCGAATAGACAAGGCCGCGTTTTTCGCGCACTTCCTGAAACAGGCGCGATGACATGCCGCTGCCCAGAATGGTTGATAAAATTTGCGCGGCATAAAAATCATCATGGAGCTGTGATATCCCCTGAAAGCCGAGCACGATATGGCTTTGCTCCAAGTCACGCATTTCGCGGATTTCACCGCCCTGATAATCGGCGTCTTTCTTATTATCATTCTGATTGGTAGGCAACGCGTTGAATTTATCTTCTACTTGCTTGATAAATTCATCATGATCCAGATTACCACTGGCGCAAACCACAAGGCGTTCAGGCGTGTAGAACTGCTCCACGTAGCCCATAAGCGTATCACGTTTCATACCTGTGATTATATCGTTCGTCCCTAAAATCGGCGCACCCAAAGATTGCGCGGGGTAAGCGGTTTCGAAATAATGATCAAAGATAATATCATCGGGCGTGTCGTGGCACATGCCGATTTCTTGTAAGATCACGCCGCGTTCGCGCTCAACCTCATCATCAGGCATGGTCGAGTGTTGGAGCATATCGGACAGCACATCCAGCGCGAGCGATAAATCTTCTTTTAGCAAATGAATGTGATAACTGGTCACCTCGCGGCTGGTATAGGCATTCATGTGCCCGCCGACATTCTCGATCACCTCGACGATTTCCATGGCATCACGATTTTTCGTGCCTTTGAACAGCATGTGTTCCACCATGTGGGCAACGCCATTGACGGTTAAATCTTCATTACGTGTGCCAACGCCCGCCCACACACCGACAGCCACGCTCTCGACGGAGGGGACAATGTCTGTGACGACGCGTAAACCATTGGGAAGTGTTGTGACTTTTATCGAACTCATAGGGACTTAATATAGATTATTTTCGCGCGATGCAAAGTCATTTTGCATTTTGATTTTCATGATCAATCAACCACTGTTTGCGCGCAAGGCCGCCCGCATATCCCGTTAATGATCCATCCGATCCAATCACGCGGTGACAGGGGATAATCAGCGCGCATTGGTTTGATCCATTGGCGCGGGCAACGGCGCGTACGGCGTTTTTATTCCCCACCATATTGGCCAGATCAGCGTAGGAGCATGTCTGCCCGTAGGGAAGCTTTCGCAACGTGCTCCACACTGTTTTTTGAAAGTCCGTGCCATAGAATGAAAGGGGGAGCGTGAAATCCTGCCGCGCGCCGTTGAAATACTCGGCTAATTCTTGTTCGGTTTGCTGTAAAACTGCATTATCCCCCGGCACAATCGCGCATTTCAGTTTCTTACGCATGCGTTCGACCTCTAGCTCTAGCCCTCTGCGGTCGGAAAATTCGAGCAAGTACAGAACCCCATCATCAGCCATGGCAATCATGGCACCAAGCGGTGTGTCGATCCATGCGGCCTTGAGGATTTTATGATTTTTATCGGAAGGCGGCGCGCCCATAATACGGGCGAAGGCATCGCGAAAGCCGCTATCGGATTCGTATCCATGATCAATTTGCGCATCAATCACGCGCGCACCATCACGAATATGTTGCAGCGCGAGCCCCATCCGCCGTGACCGAGCGTAGGCGATAAAACTGACGCCGAAACGTTTTTGAAACTGTCTACGCACCGTGGATGTATCATAGCCAAGCGCGCGAATATCCCCCTCTTTCCATCTTTTTTCTGGGTTATCCTCCACCAGTTTAATCAATGATTTCACCGTATCCGATGCGCCGTCAGGAAAGGAAAGCGGGTGGCAGCGCTTACAGGATCGATACCCCGCGAGCAAGGCTTCTTGCGCGTTGCCGAAAAAATCACAATTTTCGAATTTCGGTTTTTTGGCGGGGCAGGTCGGGCGGCAGAAAATCCCCGTGGATTTCACACCGACAAAAAAGATACCGTCATATTCCCCGTTGCGATCAAGAAGGGCGGTGTAATATGCTTTGATCTGCGCGGTGTTCATGATGCTCTGTCCTTATGGTTATGACAGATAGTATAGCGCGGGAGAATTGACAATGCCGCCGAAAAACAGGCATGGAATTTTTATTTACTGCTCTTTGATAATTTTAACTACGGTTTCGTACAAAACAGCATCATTGCCCAAAATATGAGACAATTCTTCTAGGAAGCATTCTAGGCTATCGTGCATATCATCAGTAAGCTCTGGCGAATCATAAAGTAAACAAATTGCAGCCCTTAAAACGTGATAATCTTTGGTATTGTAGTTAATCGTATCTTTATTGTTATCTAAGTGCTGCCAACATTTAATGCGCGCTTCTTTTAAATCGTCGTTTGTTGCTTTTTTTTCTATCCAGTATTTTTGAGCTACTTCCACGGCTTGAACTGCTTTATCAGGAAGATCGGTTTCAACTTCGGCAAGGAGTTTTAACATAAGTAAATTATATTTTTCGTAATCATCTCCGATTACTATTTCAAGAAATTCTATACACTCATATAAAAGCTGGGACATGAATTTCTAGACCACCGCTCGTGTATGCCCCACAACATATTCCATCACTGTTTTGATGTCATTCGGCTGTTCGGTCATAATCTCCTTACGGTCAAACAGATCAGACAGATGATCGGGCAGAGCAGGGCGTGTGCCGATGGCCTTTTCCACCGCATCAGGGAATTTCGCCGGATGTGCGGTGGCGAGCAGAACAACGCTGCCGCTTTCCTTCGCGGCAATCTCTTGCGTGCCTTTCATGCCCACCGCCGTGTGCGGGTCGAGGGTATATCCGGTTTCCGCGTGAATCTCTTTAATCGCGGTGAGCGTTTCTGCGTCATCTGAGCGGCTGGCTTCGAACTGTGCCCGCGCGGCGTTCAAATGCGCATCGGATACCGCGATGTCGCCTGTATCTTTAAAGGTGGTCATCAGGGTCGCCAGACGATCCGCATCGCGGCCTAGAAGATCAAACAAATACCGCTCAAAATTACTGGAGATTTGGATATCCATCGACGGGCTGAGTGTGGCGTGTGCCTCCCCCAGTGTCATGGCTCCGCTTTCGAAAAAGCGTGTCAGGATATCGTTTTTATTACTCGCAATGCCGAGCGTTTTAATCGGTAGCCCCATATTCCGTGCGCAATAGGCGGCGAAGACGTTGCCGAAATTCCCCGTTGGCACAACAAAGGATACTTCTTTCTCCGGCGCGCCGAGCTTTATGGCGGTGGTGAAGTAATAGACGATCTGCGCCATAATCCGCGCCCAGTTGATGGAATTCACAGCGGAAAGACTTACCTTATTGCGGAACTCTTCATCATTGAACATTGCCTTGACCATGTTCTGGCAATCATCAAATGTCCCCTCCAGTGCGATGTTATGGACGTTCGGCGCATCAATGGTGGTCATTTGTTTGCGCTGTACGTCTGAAACGCGTCCCTTCGGGTGCAGGATGAAGATGTCGATATTCTCGCACGTGAGGCAGCCTTCAATCGCCGCGCTGCCTGTGTCGCCGCTTGTCGCGCCAACGATGGTGATGCGTTTGCCCTGTTTTTTGAGTGTGTGGTCGAATAGCCGCCCGAGCAGTTGCAACGCCACGTCTTTGAACGCAATCGTCGGTCCATGAAACTGCTCCATGATATAGATATTATCTTTGAGCGGGTGGAGCGGGGTTATATCGGGATGGCGGAAATTATCGGCGTACGTTTCGGCGATGATTTGTTTGAAATCGGCGCGCTCAATGCAACCCTCAACGAAGGGGTACATCACAATTTCTGCGATTTCAGTATAGGATTTTCCCTGAAGGGTGTTCAGGTCGATCTGCGGCCAGCTTTCGGGCACATACAGCCCGCCATCAGGCGCAAGTCCGGTGAGTAAAACCTGTTCGAATGTTTGGGGCTCTCCGCCACCGCGCGTGGAAATATATTTCATCATAAATCTGTCTTAGAAAGTTTTATGATGAGTGTCAATCAAACTTGCTGTATCGCTTGAAAAACTACTCGCCTTTATTGTCAAAAACGGCCGGTACGTTTTTCAACTGGATGCCGTATTTCTCCATCAAGGCCTGTCCTTGTTCAGTCTGCGCCAGACCTTCAAGCATTGCACCAATGTTTGTGCCGCCCTTGGCAGAGAACAAATCCATGACGTTATTCATGCCCGAAACGGGATCACCTGTGTTGGCGATGATTTTAATATCAGAAACTTTGAGCGCTTCGGCTTGTTCAACACCAACAATCTTGTAGGCACCGATATTTTCAATACCGAGTAAGTATTGCTGATAGCCTTCATTCTCACCGATTTCCTTGGCGAGCACGATTTGTGCTTCTACTGGGGCGAGCTGCATGGCGCGCTCAGCATCGGCTTTAGCCTCACCTTCAACTTTAATTCCTTCGGCTTCTTTGATCTTGGCTTGTAGATCACCTTCCGCGCGTAGGATGGTTGTTTGCTTATCTTCATCCGCCTTAACAACGTTCATGTCCTTGGTAATTTCGGCGCGTTGAACGTCATTGACTTTAATAACAGCCATTTCTTTTTCTTTGGTTACGCGTTGTTGTTCTTTAATGTCTTGCTGCGCATTTTCATTGGCGATACCAACGATTTTAACCTTTTCGGCTGTGCGTTCACCAACGGCTTGTTGTGCTTGTTCGTCACGAATATCACGCTCACGCCTTGCATCAATTTCTGCGACTTCCGCATTCTTGATGTTTTCGGCCACTTCCATGCGGCTTTCCATTTCAATCAATGATTTCTTCTTTTCCATGATGTTATGAACAACACGGTTTTCCGCGGCGTCACGAATATCCATTAATTCGATATTCTTAACCGGGACAACCCCCCAACTGACGAGCTGATCGCGTACGGCTTCGGTGAATTGTTCACCGTAGATGCTTCGTTCTAGCATGATTTTATCAATGTCATGAGAAGCCAGAATGGTACGTACCGCACCTTGAACGATAGAGAGAAGCTGTGATTCAAGCTCACGGAAGCTCTCAACACGTTGGGCTGCGACGTTACTATCGGCAATGCGGAAGAAGGCGACGATATCAACCACGAAAGGTACGCGCCCAACATCGTATGCTTCATATGCGTTGAGTTGAATGTCGAAAACAGAAACCGGCATTACGATTTTCGTTACACCAAAAACAGGAATCCAGAACGGCCATTCATAATATGTGTTGCCGTTTGGTGTGTCTTTACCATAGGAACGTGTATGTTTCGTGGATTGAACAATATGGACTTCATTAGTGGGCACTACGCGTCTTAGAAATAATGCAATAACGACTGTTAATGCGATTACTGCGGTTACACCTAATCCGATACTTCCAATAGTTAAAGGCTCCATGAGACATCCTTGTTATTATGATAAATAATTAAAGCGCATTTCTAGCATGGTGAATTTAACAGGGCAATCTTAATATATTGTTACTAAGACTGGGCCGCGTTTGAAATAAAATCAACGAAGGTTTTGTGCATCGGTGATGGGTAATCCATTGTCAATTCCGGATGGAACGTGCTGGCCATGATGTTACCTTTTTGCACCCATACCGGATTACCGTCTTGCTCTGCTAATACGTCTATATCATTCGCAGCATCTTTGATAATGGGTGCACGGATGAAAGATACCTTATAGCCGTTTACGTCGTCATGATGGCTGTCTAACTGTCGGCCATAGCCATTGCGCTCAACCGTCATGGAGAGCAAGCCAAATGATTTCTGCGCTGGGTTCGTGACCTTTTCGGCGAGTAAAATAGAGCCCGCGCAAATACCCCAAACGGGTTTTTTGCTAAATTCCTCGCTCAAAACATCCCACAAGCCGAAATTTTCGATCAACTTCAGCATGGTTGTACTTTCCCCGCCAGGCAGGATAAATGCATCAACTTCGGCGAAATCTTTGGCCGTTTTGACAGCTTTAAACTCTGCCCCGCAGGCTTCTATATGTGCTCTGTGCGGTTCTACTGCCCCTTGAAGGGCGAGAACACCAATGATGGGCTTTGCTTGCGTCATATTCGGCTATATCCTTATTCTGACTTTTGTCTTATCAATGCTCTTTATAAAACGCAAGCTATGGGGCTTTATTTTATCGGAGGTTTGTGCGAGCGTATTCATTATGCGCTACGTTTTTACATTGTCGTTATGTTTTACTGCCTTGATTTTATCAGGGTGCGGATCGAGTGGGTCAGGCAATTTTTCGTCCAGTAATGCCGCAGGGTATCACGTGAATAAACCAATCAGTTGCGTGCCCTATGCGCGCGATGTGTCCGGCCTTCAGATACGCGGTGATGCCCATACATGGTGGCATCAGGCGTCAGGGAAATACCACCGCAGCAATATGCCAAAGGTAGGCGCGGTGTTTGTCCTCTCAAAATCATCACGGTTGCGTTATGGGCATGTATCGGTGGTCAAGCGCATCATTAATTCGCGTCTTATCGAAGTGACCCACAGTAATTGGGGAAGCGACCGTGCCAGCCGATCTATGATTTATGAGCGCATGCGAGTCGAAGATGTATCACCGAATAATGATTGGACGCGTGCGCGGTTCTGGAATTATCACACCAACGCCTACGGCAGCCCGTATATCGCATCAGGATTCATTTATCCATAACAAGGGGAAGTGCTTTACCAGCCGCGGTTGGCCATCAACATTGGCTCGTCAATTTCGCTGATTTCTGTGCCGCGCATGGCAACGCCGCCAAGCTCTTTGGAGGCTTCCAAAACGATAGCAGGGTCATTGTAATGTGCTGTGGCCTTAACGATGGCCTTTGCGAATTTTTCTGGGTTGTCTGATTTGAAGATACCGGAGCCAACAAAAACTGTTTCCGCGCCAAGTTGCATACAAATGGCCGCGTCCGCAGGTGTGGCAATACCACCCGCCGCAAAGTTAGGTACTGGAAGTTTGCCTTCCGCGCGCACGATTTTAAGCAATTCAAACGGTGCACCCATATCACGCGCCGCTGTCATAAGTTCGCTTTCATCCATGTTGCATACACGTTTGATTTCACCGTTAATGCGGCGCATGTGGCGTACGGCTTCAACGATGTTTCCTGTGCCGGGCTCGCCTTTTGTACGCATCAATGCTGCGCCTTCACCAATGCGGCGCAAGGCTTCACCAAGGTTTTTCGCACCACAAACGAATGGCACTTTAAAGTCGTGTTTGTTGATGTGGTATTCTTCGTCTGCAGGTGTTAGGACTTCGGATTCATCAATGTAATCAACACCGATTTCCTGCAATAATTGTGCTTCTGCAAAGTGACCGATACGGCATTTCGCCATAACAGGAATAGAAGACACCTTCATGATTTCTTCGATTAACTCAGGCGGGCTCATACGGGCAACACCGCCGGCCTTGCGGATGTCAGATGGTACGCGTTCCAGTGCCATAACGGCGACCGCGCCCGCATCTTCTGCGACTTTGGCTTGTTCAGCTGTGACAACGTCCATAATGACGCCGCCTTTTAGCATCTCTGCCAAACCGGTTTTGATGTTAATGACGTTCTGTGAAGGCGTTTCTTTGCTCATCTCAATTATTCCTCGGTCGAATATCTGTAATTGGGATCGTATTTATACATATAAAATAGGCAAATGCAACGCAAACCGTGCGATCAGGGGCAATTTATAGTCCCAGATGATCGTCTGCTTCGTCTATCATATAGGACTCATCGTGCATCTCCAATGCCTGTGGTAGCATTGCCGTGATAACGCATAGGTCCATCGGATCAGATAAAATTGCACAATGACCATCATGAGAACCGCTTTCCAGAAATTTGGCAGCGCGACTTTCAAGTCCCATTGCAACAGGAACGATTATGTTGGGTAGAGTTTCGTCTCCGGCAATCGCAAAGCGCATATCCGTGCGGCTATCACCAACAACCCAAATAACGTCATCAGGTGCAATATCAATCTTTTCACTGAGAGTGCGTAGGATTTCGGGATCAGGCTTTTTACTTCCGTTCATATCCTCGCGGAATATAGTTGCGGCAAATCTATCCCGTATTTCAAAAAGACTAAGGACTTTGTCACCGACCGCTGTGCGTGAATTATTACTGACGAGAGCCTGTTTAATTCCATAGTCGCCGATTGTATCCAAAGTGCCGGGTGTAAAGGCGTGCTTATCCATTGCATAGGATAGTAGCTTTGTCTTAAGGTTTTTGTCCAAATGAAACGTAGGCACCACCATGTTTTTTAAATTACGTGCCGTTTTATAGGTGAAATCAAGACTAGTTAAAACGCGTCGTGCGTTTGATTCCTGATCAGAGGCGATATGTTTTGAAACGCTAGCCTTTAACAAAGTTCCATCCATATCCCAAACAACGACATCTGGTAATGGAATGCCCGACGTGTGACTAAAATTTTCGTATTCGTGTAACATGTTTTATTATTCTGTATTTTCGGTTGTGTGTGTTCTGTCTCTTATACACATCTCCGAGCCCACGAGACGTCTGAGTAT